>JBMTTG010000140.1:0-7964 GCA_049449095.1 Phycisphaerales bacterium
GCTTTCTCGCTCCGAGCAGCTCAGCGTGCCTTGGCGGCGGCGAGCGCGTCGGCGGCCGCAGCGCCGAGATCCGCCGGGCTCTCGCAGACGATCGCTCCGGCCTCGCGAAGCGCCGCGATCTTGGCTTCGGCGGTGTCGGCGGCGCCACCGATGATCGCTCCGGCGTGGCCCATCCGCTTGCCCGGAGGGGCGGTGCGGCCGGCGATGAAGGAGATCACCGGCTTGGTCGCGTGTTCACCGATCCAGTGCGCCGCGTCGGTCTCGTCGCTTCCGCCGATCTCGCCGATCATCACGATCGCGTCGGTCTCGTCGTCGGCGTGGAAGAGCTCGAGCAGCTCGATGAAGTTGATGCCCTTGATCGGATCGCCGCCGATGCCGACGCAGGTCGACTGGCCAATCCCGCGCTCCGAGCACTGCCAGACCGCCTCGTAGGTGAGGGTGCCCGACCGGCTCACGATGCCGACGGCGCGACCGGTCGACGCATCGGTGCGGTGGGTGTGGATGTAGCCGGGCATGATCCCGATCTTGCATCCGCCCTCGAAGGTGGCGTCGGGACCCTCGCCGGACACGCGCCGGCCGGGCGTGATGACGCCCGGGCAGTTGGGGCCGATGAGGGTCGTCTCGGGATAGTCGCGGAGCGCGGCCTTGGTGCGGACCATGTCCTGCACCGGCACGCCTTCGGTGATCGCGGCGATCGTGCGGATGCCGGCGGCGGCGGCTTCGAGGATCGCGTCGGCGGCGCCTGGCGGCGGCACGAAGATCATGGTCGCGTCGGCGCCGGTGGCGGCGACCGCCTCGGCGACGGTGTCGAAGATGGGCAGTCCGTTGGGATCGGTCTGGCCGCCCTTGCCGGGGGTGACGCCGCCGACCAACTTCGTCCCGTAGGCGAGGCAGCCGGCGGTGTGGAAGGCACCGGCGGAGCCGGTGATGCCTTGGCAGATCACGCGTGTCGAACCGTCGATCAGGATGGACATGGGGCGGGGAGGATAGCACTCGCAAGAGAGGAGAAAGGAGAGAGGAGAGAGGAGACGAACCGCGGTCAAGCCTTCCGCCGCAGGTGCAGCGCTTCGCCCTCCGGGTCCATCCCGTCCATTCGGTCCATCCTGTCCATGTACCGGCCGCCGAGCGAAGCGAGCGATCACCCTGTGACGCGGCCCGCCCCCGAACCCCTCCGTACAATCCCCGCCCATGTCGACCAAGCAGCGGAGCGGGAAGAAGCGTGAGGACGAGGCGGCGCCCGCGGCCGCGAAGGGACTCACCTACCGCGACAGCGGCGTCGACATCGACGCCGCGGACCGCGCGGTCGACCTCTTCGGCCCGATCGTCCGCCGCACCTACGGTCCCCGCGTGCTGCCCTCGCACGGCGCCTTCGCGGGCATGCTGCGGCTCGACTACAACGAGAAGCTCTTCAAGCGGAACTACAAGGACCCGGTGCTCGTCGCCTGCACCGACGGCGTCGGCACGAAGGTGAAGCTCGCCGCGGAGGCGGGGATCTACGACACGGTCGGCATCGACTGCGTCGCGATGAACGTCAACGACCTCGTGGTGCAGGGCGCGGAGCCGCTGCTCTTCCTCGACTACCTCGGCCTCCACAAGCTCGATCCCGAGACCACCGCCAAGATGGTCGACGGCGTCGCGAAGGGATGCGAGATCGCCGGGTGCGCGCTCCTCGGCGGCGAGTGCGCGGAGATGCCCGACGTCTACGCGAAGGGCGACTTCGACATCGCGGGCTTCACCGTCGGCGTCGTCGAGCTCGCCCGCGCGATCGACCCGCTCCGGGTTCGGAAGGACGACGTGGTGATCGGCCTCGCAAGTTCCGGCGTCCACTCCAACGGCTACGCCCTTGTGCGGCGGATCGTGAAGGAGGCGAAGCTCGACCTTCGCGGCACCTATCCCGAGCTCGGCGAACGCCCGCTGATCGACGTTCTGCTCGAGCCCACCCGCATCTACGTGAAGCCGGTGCTCAAGCTGCTCGCCGGCTACCGCCGCAAGAAGGCGGTCTCGGGCATGGCGCACATCACCGGCGGCGGCCTGCCCGGCAACATCTGTCGAGCGCTCCCGAAGGGCCTCGACGCGGAGATCGATCTCGGCGCCTGGGAAGTCCCGCCGATCTTCCGCTTCCTGCAGGAGCACGGCGGCGTCTCCGAGGAGGAGATGCTCCGGGTCTTCAACATGGGGATCGGCTTTGTGCTCATCGTGCGGCCGACCTTCGCCGAGGCCGCGATGCGCAAGCTCGCGAAGAGCGGCGAGCAGGTCTTCAAGATCGGCCGGATCGTGAAGGGCTCGGGCGAGGTGCGCCTCGCTTCGAGCTGAGACCTCGGGTCACTCGAACTCGCGGAGCAGGGCCTCGTAGCGGGTCGCCGCCTCGCGGAGGCTCGCTCGCTCCCGCGGATCGCGGCGAGGATCCGAGGACTCCTGGCGAAGCCGACCAAGCCGCTTCTCGAGGATCGCCTTGATCGCGGCCCGGTCGACGATCGCGTCGGTGGCGAGGAGCGCCGCGAATCGATCCGCGCGGCGAAGCTCCGGGTGGCGATCGTCCGCCTCGTCGATGGCGCGAGCCTGCACCGCGACCGCCGACGCCCCGTGGCGAAGCTGCAACTCGGCGATGAACCGTGTCCGCTCGGCGATCACGGGATTCTGCCGTGCGAAGGGATCGGTGTCGTCCTGCTGAAGCTGCTCCACCGAACCGAGCACGAGGTCGATCGCCTTCTCCTCCTCGATTCCATCCGTGGCCCGGATCACCCGCAGCCGGATCACCTCGCCGGGAAGCCGGCGCTGCACGGCGCCGATCAGTTCGTTCGCCGTCGGCGTCGGAGCCCCTTCGATCTCGACGATGCGGTCGCCGAGCTCGAGGACCGCCGACGCGGGCATGCCCTCGACGAAGCCGCTCACCACCACGCCTCGGCCGATGTCGCGGCCGGTGTCCATGCGGATGCCCAGCGCGCCGCGCGGGATGCGCTCGACCTGCCGAGCGACCACGCCGACGAGCCGCTGGCGCTGCTCGGCGGAGAGACCGGGACGCGAGAGCACGCCGAGCATCTCCGAGAGCGGCACGCGGCGCGCCACCAGCGCCTCCTCGGCGGCGCGTCGCTCGAGGTAGGAGTCCGCGTCGAGCTGCGCCACGAGGCGTTCGGTCTCCGCGGTCGCCGGCACGCGGGCGAAGTCCGTCTCGAGGATCCGCGGATCGAACTCGATCGGCGGCGAGGCGGCCGCGAAACCGCCGCCGAGCAGCGACAGGGCGGCAAACGCCGCCGCGAGACCGCGCCTGCACCGCACTCGACTCGATCGGAACGAATCCATCGAGTCGATGCTACCCGTGCGGACCGCCTGCGAGCGACCGATCATCTCACGGCGTCTCACGTCGTGGCCGCTCGATCGACCGGACGATCGCGTCGCGCTGGTCCTCGAGCGAGCGGAGCATCGACTCGATCGCCTCGACGATCCGGCGCAGCCTGCCGCCGTCGGTGACCCCGGCGAGCAGGAATCCCGCCTCGGCGATCGCCGCCTCGGCGGCGAGTTCGACCACGATGGCGCCCAGCCCCGCCGGCACGCCGCCGTAGCCCGCGGCGAACGCGGCGAGAAGATCGAGCCGCAGGCCGTCCGGCAGCGGCGCGTCCTCGGCGAGCAGCTTGGCCGGCAGCGCGAAGTGGAACGCGGCGGAGGCGAACTCCGCGAGCGGCGCGTCCTCGCGCACCGCTTCCCAATCGAGCACGGCGACCACCTGCTCCTCGTCGAAGAGCAGGTTGCCCGGATGGAAGTCCCCGTGCAGGAGCGATCGCGGAATCTCCGGCCAGACCGGTCGCACCGCGGCCGCGGCCTGTTCGTAGCGATCGGCGAAGCGCTTCACCTGTCGAAGCCGATCGGCGTCGAGCGACGCCGCAGCATCCTCCGCGACGCCCTCGAGCGTGCGTCGCACGAGCGGCGAGTCGTGATACGACGCGTGGCGGACCTCGGGCGTCCACATCGCCTCGAGCGCCCGATGGAGCGTCGCCAGCATCGCTCCCGCGCTCGAGGCCGCCTTCGCCGTGCGCGGATACCGATCGCCCTCGACGAACTCGACGAGTTCCCACGCAGCGCCCTCGACGACGGCCACGCTGCGGCCTTCGAGATCGCGACGGATCGCCGGCACGCGAAAGCCCCGCTCGGCGAGCGCCGCCTGGATCTCCGCGCCGAGCTCGGACGCGGCGCCGCCGTTGGGCCGCCTTCGCTTGAGAAGCAGCCGCCCCCCGCGATGCTCGACGAGGAACTTGGGCGCCCGACGCGATCCGCGCGGCAGGATCCGCACCCTCGCCTCGGCGATGCCGAACCGCCGCAAGGCCTCGAGGACCGCCTCGCGCCGAACCGCCCCGCCCTCGGGCGAAGCAGGAGTCCCGGCGGGCTCGTCCGGCACATCCCCCACTGGGCGGCCTCCTCGATGCTGGCGCGATCGGTGGATCGCGCCGATCACTCGACGTTCTGGGCCTGCTCCTTGATCCGCTCGATCAGGCCCTTGATCTCGACGACCTCGCGGGTGATCTCCGCATCGCTCGACTTGCTCGCGATGGTGTTCGCCTCGCGAAGCATCTCCTGCGCGAGGAAGTCGAGCACCCGACCGGCGGGACGACCGTCCGTCGGCGTGAGCACCTGCCCGAGCTGCTCGAGATGTCCGCGGAGCCGGATGACCTCCTCGGCGATGTCGCTTCGATCGGCGTAGATCGCGACCTCGCGGAGCAGGTCCTCCTCCCGAAGCGCGGTGCCCGACTCCGCGAGCAGCGCGTCGATCCGCGTTCGCAGCCGCTCGCGATAGCCGACCACCACCTCCGGCGATCGAGCCGCGATCCGCTCGAGCCGCTCGGACAGTTCGCCGCCGAGATCCCGGAGCTGCGTCGCAAGCCCGGCACCCTCGCGCCGTCGCATCTCGACGAGCCGATCGCACGCCTCGCCGACGAGCTTCGCGATCGCCTCGCGGGCGAGGCCGAGCATGCGGTCGTCGGTGCCGGCCGACTGCGCGATCACGCCGGGGAGCGCGAGCAGTTGCGACGCGTCGATCGTGCATCGGTCTCGAAGTTCGGCGGGGATCGCCGCCTCGAGCTGGGCGAGATACGCCGCGAGCGCCGCGCGATCGATCGTCGCGGCGAGGGCGCCGGGAGCCGGGGTGAAGCGAACCGCGATGGTGACGCTGCCGCGGCCGAGTCGCTTGGAGACGAGCTGGTCGATCTCGCCTTCGAGGGCGAGCAGTTCGTCCGACAGCCGAAGCGTCGACTTGTAGAACTTGCCGTTGACCGCACGGATCTCGACGACGAAGCGGTTTCCGTCGAACTCGCCGCTCGCGGCGCCGAATCCGGTCATCGATCGGATCATGTCGGCTCGATCTCGGGAGCGGGTGCGGTGATCAGGGCGTCGCGGGCGTCGTCGCCGGCGTCGCGGTGGCGGGATCGCCGGTGAGCGGCGCCGTCGCGGGTTCGGCGGGATTCTCAACCGCCGGCGCCGGTTGCTCCGGCGCGGGTGGCGCGAGCAGTTGGGTGTCGAGCACGTTCAGGGTGATCGCCAACCCGAGGTAGACCACGAAGGCGCCGACGGTGGCGACCGTCAGCACGTCGCCGGTGCGTCCGCCGAAGGCCGTGTCGGTGCCGCCGCCGCCGGCGCCGCCGAAGGCACCGGCGAGGCCGCCGCCTTGGGGACGCTGCACGAGGATGATCAGCACCAGCGCGACCGACGCGAAGATGAAGAGGACCGTGAGGGGAGCGAGGATCGCCATGGTGAGGAACGACTCCGAACGGACGGGGACGTGACGGGCGTCAGGAGACCCTGGTCGCCGCGGCACGGCAGATCGCCGCGAACGATTCGGCCTTGAGGGAGGCTCCTCCGACGAGCCCACCGTCGATCTCCGGCCGACTGAACAGCTCGGCGGCGTTCGCGGCCGTCACCGAGCCGCCGTAGACGACCCGGGTCGCTGCGGCGAGCCCCGAATCATACAGGTCCCCGAGGGTCTGCCGAATCCATCGATGGGCTTCGGCCGCGTCGTCGGGATGGGCGGTTCGCCCGGTCCCGATCGCCCAGACCGGCTCGTAGGCGACCACGATCGACCGGAACCACGCCGGGTCGAGCCCCTGAAGGCCCGATCGGATCTGGGCCACGAGGGTCCGCTCGGCGTGCCCGCCCTCCCGCTCGGCGAGGGTCTCGCCGACGCAGAAGACGACCTTGAGGTCCGCCTCGAGGCCCCGGATCAGCTTCGCCCGGATGACCGACTCCGGCTCGGCGAGCCCATGACGCCGCTCGCTGTGGCCGACGATCACCCATCGGGCATCGAGGTCGTCGAGCATGGCCGCGCTCACCTGCCCGGTGAAGGCCCCGTCCTCGTGCGCCGAGAGGTCCTGGGCTCCGAGGGCGGGCGGTCCGTGCCCGAGCGCCCGACCCACGCCCTGCAGATACGGGAACGGCGGAAAGACCACCGCGTCGATCGCCGGCTCGGTCGGCTGGCTCGAGAGCGCCGCGTGGAGGTCCTCGGCCAACTCCACCGCCGACGCGAGGCGGAGGTTCATCTTCCAGTTGCCGCCGACGAAGGGACGGGGGAGGGGCATGGGGGCAAGAGTAGGAGAAGAGGAGAAGAGGAGAAGAGGAGAGGAGGAGACGGAGAGAGGAGTAAGGAGAGAGGAGTAAGGAGAGAGGAGTAAGGAGAGAGGAGAAAGGAGAGAGGAGTAAGGAGAAAGCAGACGAACCTGGTCGCCAACCGTCGGCCGCCCGCCCCCCTACCACCGCCACGCGACCAGCGCCACCGCCGCCATCAGCAGCACCACGACCTGCGTGCCGCGATCGCGAATCGAGAACGCCACCGGGTCGTCGTCGACCTGGCCTCGCTCGGCGAGCATCCAGATCCGCACCACCCAGTAGGTCATCAGCGGCCGCAGCAGCCACCGCAGGCGAGGGCTCGCGTAGGCGGCCTCCACCGAGGGCGACTGCACATAGAGCGCCAAGACCAGCACCGACATCACGCCGAGCGCGGGGCCCACCACCCGCACGACCGCGGCATCCTCGGCGGCGTATCCGCGCCCGGCGAGCGTCGCGCCCGAGGAGAGGTCGGTGCGTCGCAGCTCGATCGATCGCTTCAGGAACGCGAGGCTCGTGAAGACGAAGAGCGAGAAGACGAAGAGCCACTCGGAGAGTTCGACCTCGATCGCCTCCGCACCGCCGTAGATCCGGACGGTGTAGAGCAGCGAGAGCGCCACCACGTCGACGAGCAGCATCCGCTTGAGGAAGAGCGAGTAGGCGAGGGTCAGCGCCAGGTAGAGTCCGATCGCCCCGACGAACGCCTTGGGCAGCGCGAGGAAGGCGATCGCCAGCCCCGAGAGCGACAGCAGAAGCGCCAGCGCGAACCCGGCGGGAATCGACAGGTCGCCCGAGGCGAGCGGCCGCCGTCGCTTGGTGGCGTGCCGGCGGTCCGCATCGAGGTCGTGCAGGTCGTTGAGGAGATAGGTCCCCGAGGCGAGCAGCGAGAACGCCGCGAAGGCGAGCAGCGACTTGCCCCACGCCGCGGCGTCGAGCACGAGATGCGCCGTCAGCAGCGGCACGAAGACCAGGAGGTTCTTCGCCCACTGATGGATCCGCATGGCTCGCAGGACGGTGGCGATCACGGTCCCTTGATCGGCGAAAGAGGCCGCGATCGGTCGGTTGTGCCTCCGAAGAGCCCGTTCGAGCCCGGGCGAGCCCGCCGGCACGCACGCCCCGGCCCGTGCGAAGACCGGCCAGTCCTTGCGGGCATGGTCGCCCGCGTAGTCGAACCCGCCTTCCCCGAACCGCTCCGCCAAGGCCTCCGCCTTCACGCGGGAGGAGAGATTCCGCCCCGGCTCGCTCGCGAGGACCTCGTCGAAGGCGTCGAGATGCGCCGCGATCCGCTCGGCGATCGTCCGATCCGCGGCGGTCGCGAGCACGGTCCGGCGGCCTCGCTGCCGCTCGGCGCGAACCCACTCGAGCAGGTCCTCCCGCCA
>JBMTTG010000141.1:0-7771 GCA_049449095.1 Phycisphaerales bacterium
GATGGAGGCGATGGCGGCCGCGGCGCTCCGCGGCCCGGCGAGGCCCCGCCGATTCCCGCAACGCCTGCCTGAACAGGCCGGTTCCCCAGCTAGGTCGAGCCGACTCGATCGATCACGAGGCCGACTTCGAGGATCTCCTCGAGGCGTCCTCGGATCGCCTCATGGATCCATCGGCGCTCGAGCAGGATCGCCGGCTCGAGTCGGTAGCGCGACAGCCGCGCGGCCCGCTCGGCGGCGGCCTCGGCGGAGCCAGGGTGAAGTCGCGGCGTCGGCGTTCGCACGCGATCGCGCAGGGCACCGGCCGGCGCGAGGTCCTCGTCGAAGACCACATGCACCGCGCCGCGACGATCTCGTGCCGCTCGCTTGAGCAGTTCGACCGTCGCGGATCCGCCCTGCTTGAGCGGGCCGATCCGACGGAAGCCGCGGCGCGCGAGCGCCTCGGCACCGCGATCGATCGAGCGATCCCGCACGAGCAGGTTCGCACGGATGGCCCTTCGGCGAAGGTTCTCGTCGGCGAGAAGGATCTCCGCGGCGATCGCCGATCCCTCGGCGATCCGCGTCTCGACCCCTGCGCGTTGCAGCAGGCTGCGCACGACGAGCAGTCGTCGACGCACGCGTCGATCGGCCTCCTCGAGCCGGATCAGCGAGAGGTTGCGCGGCGTCGGGCGATCGGCCGCGAGCGCTGGAACCGGGGCCTCCGCGCGGGGAGAGTTCGATGCTTCGCTCGGTTCCGGTGGGCCCATCTCGGCAAGGCTCCTCGCACGACCACAAGTCTCGGAGAAAGCGTAGGAAGTCGCGAACGCGAGCATGTGGCCGAGGGGGCGCGACCACGGTGCGGCGTCCTCAACAAGTGCGATCCTCGCCGTGCGCGTCGATGACCCGATCACCTGGTGTTGCGGTAGGTTGCCTCCATGGTCTCCCGCCTCGGGCTCCTGCTCAGCCGCACCATCGGACGGTTCATGCCCGATCCGTTCCTGCTCGCGATCGTCCTCTCGATCGCGGCGGCGGCGCTGGCGATGGCCTTCGGCAACGCCGGTCCCGACGGCGGCCCGCCACCGGGGCCGGAGCTGCTCGCCTCGTGGTGGTCCAAGGGCGTGTGGGGCCTGCTCGCCTTCGCGATGCAGATGTGCCTGATCCTCGTGACGGGCTCGGCGATCGCGGAGAGCCCGATCGTGGCGCGTGGCATCGGCCGCATCGCGTCGCTGCCGGAGTCGATGCCGCAGGCCGCGGCGCTCGTCGCCGCGGTCGCGATCGTCGCGGGGCTTCTCAACTGGGGACTCGGCCTTGTGGTGGGGGCGCTCATGGCCCGCGAGACGGCTCGAAGCCTCGCGGCGCGGCGCGTCGCGTGCCACTACCCGCTGCTGGCTGCATGCGGCTACCTCTCGATGCTCGTCTGGCACGGCGGCTTCTCCGGATCGGCGCCGCTCTCGATGACGACGAGCGATGGTGCCGCCAAGGTGATTCCTGCCGATGTGCTCGCCGCGATGCCCGATGGCGGCGCCATCCCGCTGTCGCAGACGCTCTTCTCGCCGCTCAACCTCGTCGCGACGGGCGGACTGCTCCTGGGACTTCCGATCCTGATGGCCCTGCTCGCGCCGCGCCACGCGGAGCAGTGCCTCGCGCCGAGCGACCTTGGCATCGATCTCGCCAGTGGTGCGGAGCCGACGCGAGCTTCGTCTTCGCGGCGAACCAGGCCGAGCGCCGCGGCGACGCGATCGATCGCCGACGAGGATGGGCGCTCCCGCGACTTCGCGTTCCTGCCGGTCGCGCTCGCGGTGCTGCTCGGAGCCGCCTTCGTCGGAGGATTCCTGCAGTGGGCGGTGCGCGACGGCATGGGCCGACTCGGCCTCGATCAGGTCAACGCGTTCATGTTCGGCGCGGGCCTGCTGCTCCACGGCTCGGCCCTCTCCTATGCCCGCGCGATCGAGCGGGCCGCGAAGGGGTGCGCTGGAATCATCATCCAGTTCCCGCTCTACGCGGGCATTCTCGGAATCCTGCGCGAGAGCGGCCTGCTCGCGACCTTCGCGGAGACGGCCGCCGAGTTCGCGGGTCCGGAGTCGCTCGCGCCGCTCACGATGCTCTCGGCGGGCATCGTCAACCTCTTCGTGCCCTCGGGCGGCGGCCAGTGGGCGGTGCAGGGACCGATTGCGCTCGCGGCCGGCGCCGAGGCGGGCGTCTCCGAGGGCACCATGACGATGGCGGTCGCGTACGGCGACGAACTCACCAACATGCTGCAGCCCTTCTGGGCGCTGCCGCTGCTGGCGATCACCGGCGTCAAGGCACGAGACCTCGTCGGCTACACCGCGATCGCGATGATCGCCGCGGCGGCGTGGCTGCTGCTTGGGCTCGTCGTCCTCGGTTGAGTCGGGCGATCAGGATCCGAGCAGCCGTGCGAGATCCGCGGGCTCGTTGACGTTCGCGAGACGTGCCGCATCGCAAGGCACCGCCGCGACGTGATCGGGTTCAAGCGAGTCGATCATCGCGAGAAGGCTGTAGCGCTCGTGGCGGATCCGCTCCTCGAGCATCGCGAGGGCCGCCGGGGCGTACACCGCCGCACAGGGATGGCGTCGGACGAGATCGCCCTCGCCGGTCACCGCGATGGCGACCCGAGTGCGCGACGTCGCCAGGAACGCCGCGCCGAGGCGACGGATCGTCGCGGCATCGATCGTGGGCAGATCGCCGGCGATCACGAGCACCGGACGGTCGAGCCGTCGCAGGGCCGTCGCGATGCCGCCCATGGGACCGATGCCGGGATGCTCGTCGGGAATCCAGGCATCGCCCGCCGACTGCACCGCTGGATCGCAGTCGCCCACGATGGCGACCCGTGGCCCGAAGACCGCGCGAAGGGCTGCGATCGGATGCTCGATCATCCGCCGACCGGCGATCTCCTCGCGCAACTTGTCGCGACCGAACCGTCGGCTGCGGCCGCCCGCGAGCACCGCCGGCGCCAACGCCTCGAATCTCGGATCGAGCGGTTCAGTCGGCATGCTCGACCACCTTTCCGGTGACCGGCGCTGCGCCCGGCCGACCATCGTCCTGCACTTCGCCCCGCAGCGTCTCGATCGCATGGGGCAGGATGTCGAGGATCGCCTCGAGCATCTCGGTGGCGCCGCGTGGCGAGCCGGGCAGCGTGAGGATCAGCGTTCGTCCCGCGGTGCCCGCGATGCCACGGGAAAGAAACGTCCGCGGCGTCTTTGCGAGGCATCGAAGGCGGGCGAGGTCCATGAGCCCTTCGTGCTCGCGCTCGATCACGCGTCGCGCCGCCTCCGGCGTGACGTCGCGCGGGGCGAGTCCGGTGCCGCCGGTGGAGACGACGAGGTCGATCGCCGCGTCGGGGCGGGTCCAGTCGCGGAACGCCTGCACAAGCGCCTCGAGATCGTCGGGCACGCATCGGCTCGCGACGATCTCCGCCGCGATCGAGCCTTGAAGCAGCGCCGCCACCGCTGGCCCCGATGCATCGACCGCCTCGCCGCGCGAGCAACGGTCGCTCGCGGTGAGCACCGCGGCGCGGATCGGGCGATCAAGACTCACGGTCGTTCCGCCTCGCGATCGGGCGCGACGTAGGAGCCGCGTTGACCGCCGTGCTTCTCAAGCAGCCGAACGCCGTCGATCACGATTCCGCGGTCGATCGCCTTGCCCATGTCGTGCACGGTGAGACACGCGATCGAGACCGCGACGAGGGCCTCCATCTCGACGCCGGTGCGTCCGTGGGATCGGGCGGTGGCGACGATCCGCACGCAGCCGGGCTCGAGCGTCGCTTCGATCTCGACCGCATCGAGGGCGAGGCTGTGGCAAAGCGGAATGAGCTCGTCGGTGCGCTTGGCGGCCATGATCCCCGCGAGCCGCGCGGTCTCGAGCACCGGCCCCTTCGCGACCGAGTTCCCGCGGATCGCCGACTCGAGCGCCGCTCCGAACCGGACGAAGCCCTCCGCCACCGCGACTCGCGCGGTCGTCGGCTTCTCGCCGACGTCGACCATCACCGCGCGACCCTGCCCATCGAGATGGGAGAGGCCAGCACCAGGCCTGGCACGATCGACGTCATCGAGGGACTCGGATCCGGACACGCGATGCTCCCGCAATCGCGAAGGACCTCACGAGTCCCACGCGAAGAAAGCGTATCGCCGCCCGGGTTCGAAGCGAGCATTCGGCTCGAACTCGACGAATCCATCGCTGCGTCCCGCCGCCGCGAGATCGCCGGAGCTGCGGAAGGGCAGGAGCCTCGCCGCGCCGTCCGCTTCGAGCGTCGCGAGCTGGAACCGCCAGACCGCCGCGGGCGCGAGTTCGCCCTCGGCGCGGACCGTCACCTCCCGAGGAGGGCGCAGGGCGAGACCGGCGATGGCGGCCAGCGCCGGCAGCACGATGCGTCGCGCGGTGGTCAACGCCGACAGCGGGTTGCCCGGCAGGCCGAAGACCGGAACGGGGCGGGCGTCCGTGCCGGCGATCGCGCCGAGCATCGGTCGGCCCGGGCGCTGCGGGAGACGGTGGAAGAGGATTTCCGCACCTCGCGACTCGATCGCGGCGCGCACGAGGTCACGATGCCCCATCGAGACGCCACCGGTGAGGACGACCGCGTGGTGGCTCGCAATCGCCTCCGCCAGCGACCGCTCGAGTCGATCGAGGTCGTCCTCGACGTGCTCGACCTGCGCGACCTCGATCCACGGGCGCGAGGCGAAGAGCATCGCGAGCGCCGATCCGTTGCTGTTTCGGATCTGCGTGGGCTGCGGCAAGCGGTCGATCGGCACCACCTCGTCGCCGGTGGTGAGGATTGCGAGGCGCACCTGGGGACGCACCAGCGGCCTCGCGATGCCGCAGGCAGCGAGCGTCGCGGCCGCGGCGGCATCGATCGATGCCCCGGCGTCGAGGAGCGCGTCTCCGGCTCGGGCATTCTCGCCTCGAAGCCGCCAATGGTCGCCCATCCGTGGCGAGGCATCGTCGGCGATCGAGATGCGGACGACCTCGCCCGTCCGCTCGTCGAGATGCTCGCGCACGTCCTCGCGCTTGACGACGGCGTCGGATCCATTGGGGCGAGGTGCGCCCGTCGCGATGCGAAGGCATCCTCGTGCGGACGGCATGACCGGGGCAGCACGCCCGGTCCGCGACTCGCCAAGCACGGGCAGTTCGCGACCCTCCTCGAGATCGGAAAGGCGCACCGCGTAGCCGTCCATCGCCGAATGGTCGAACGGCGGACTGTCGCGATCGGCGCGAACCGCCTCGGCGAGCACGCGTCCGCGCGCCGCGCCGAGCGGGATGCGTTCGCCCCCGAGCTCGTCCGCCGAGGGACCGAGCCGGGTCGCGACTCGGGCGATCGCAGCCTCGGGCGAATCGAGGCGCTCGGCGTCGAAGCTTGCCATGGCGACCGGCAACTTACACTCCCCCGATGCGCGTCGAAGTGCTGATCTTTGGGCCGGCCTCGCAGGCCGTCGGATCCGATCGGATCGGTGTCGAGTGCGAGGTCGTCTCCGGAGCGGCCGGCCCGACGGCGACCGAGGTCCTTGCGGCGATCGCATCGCAGCATCCGGGACTGGCATTCGCGGTCGCGGGCGCGAGGCTTGCGGTCAACCACGCCTTCGCGACGCCCGAGACGACGATCGGTCGCGAGGACGAGGTCGCCCTCGTCTCGCTCGTGGGTGGCGGATGAGCCGCGTGCGGATCGAGATCGTCGAAGGACCGCTCTCGCGCGAGATGCTCGCGGAGCCGTCCCTTGACGAAGACGCGTTGCAAGGCGTGGGAAGCCGGATCCGCTTCGAGGGCATCGTGCGTGGTGCCGAGGATGGGCGATCGCTCGAGGCGATCGACTACGAGGTCTACGAGCCGATGGCGAGCAGGATGCTCGAGGCGATCGCACACGAGGAGGCGAGTCGCGAGGGCGTTCGCTCGATGGTGGTGATCCACAGCCGAGGGCGGGTCGCGGTGGGCGAGGCATCCTTCCTCTGCGAGGTGCGTTCGGCGCATCGGGCGGAGGGCCTTGCGACGCTCGGGTCATTCATCGATCGGATGAAGCGGGACGTCCCGATCTGGAAGCGGCTGGTGTTCCTCGAGCACCGATGACTCGCGCTGGCCGATCGAAGCGATCGACGGCACGAGAAGCTTCGAGGCCGCGACCGCGAGCACCGCGGCAAGCAGCAGATTGAGCGTCCGAGGGGTCGCCCGGCGGCTTCCCAGAAAGGCGCCCGCGAAGCCGCCGAGTCCCGCCGCGATCGCCAGCGGAAGGAGATCGAGCGGCGGCGTCCAGCCTGCCTGCAGCAATCCGCCGAGTCCCGCGAGCGAGTTGACGAGGATGAAGAGCGATGCGGCCGCGGCGGTGCGCTTGGGCTCGGCCCAGCCGCAGAGCAGGATCAGCGGGCTCAGGAAGATGCCGCCGCCGGTGCCGGTGAGCCCCGCGGCGAAGCCGAGGAGGGCGCCGGCGAACAGCTTGATCGGGATCGGCGGGTCGCGCGGTTCCCGCCGCGTTCCATGGCGAGGATGGTTCGCGATCGCCATGCGCACCGACGAGAGCGCGAGCACGAGGCCGATCGCGAGACGGAGCCAGTCCGCGGGCAGCGAGATCGCACCGCCGAGAAAGGCCGCAGGCGTCGAACCGATCAGGAAGGGAAGCAGGAAGCGCCACGAGAAGTGGCCGGCCGCGGCGTAGTGGCTGAAGGCGACCGTGGCGACGACGACGTTCACCGCGAGCGCCGTCGATCGCATCGACTCCGGGGCCACGCCGACGAGGGCCATCACCGCGAGATAGCCCGAAGCGCCCGCATGGCCGACCGACGCGTAGAGCGCGCCGACGGCGAGGAAGAGCGCTGCGAGCAGCACGGTGTCGTTGGGGTCCATCCTCGACTCAGCCGCCGATCGCGGACATCGGCCGCGGCGGCTGCCTGAACTCCGGCGACTCGATGCCGTGGCCGGCCTGCTTGCTCCACGCCGCGTCGACGAGGAACCGGCGGATCGCCTCGTCGTCCGCGCCGTGGCGGAGGAGCGGACGCAGGTCCCACTCCGTCGTGCTGAAGAGGCACGGCCGCACCATGCCGTCGGCGGTGATGCGCAGCCGGCTGCAGGCGCCGCAGAAGGGCGAACTGATCGGTGCGATGAAGCCGATGCGCCCCGGCGAGCCGTCGGCGAAGGCGAAGGACCGCGCCGTCGCGGCCGGATCGTCGCCCTCGATCGGCACGAGCGGATGGGCGGACTCGATCGCGGCGCGGGTCGCCGCGGCGGAGACCCAGCGCTCCGGCCGCCACGCGTGTCCGGAGTCGAGCGGCATCCACTCGATGAAGCGGACCTCGATGCCGAGACGCCGCGCGAGGTTCGCGAAGTCGATCGCCTCGTCGTCGTTCTCGCCATGCAGCAGGACCGCGTTCACCTTGACCGGCTCGAGCCCCTCCGCGAGGCAGTGCTCGAGGCAGGCGAGGACCTCGGCGACCGATCCGCCCGATCGGGTGAGACGAGCGAACCGCTCCTCGCGGAGGGAGTCGAGGCTGATGGTGACCCGTGCGATGCCGGCGCGGCGCCATGCCTCGACCGCCGCGCGGTCGCCGCGCGAACCGTTGGTGATGAGGGCGATCTCGCAGCCGGTGGAGGCACGCAGGCCCGAGGCGATCGAACCGAGTTCAGGATGCAGCGTCGGCTCGCCGCCGGTCAGGCGGATCTTGCGGATGCCGAGACCAGCGCCATAGTTATCTCTACCCGCCACGATAGCCATGCGCGCTTTGTCCATCAAGCCTTGCTGGCCGGCAAGCATGTGTTTGTCGAAAAACCGTTGTGTTGGCCGCTAGATGAATTAGCGCAG
>JBMTTG010000142.1:0-7740 GCA_049449095.1 Phycisphaerales bacterium
GGTTCCGAGGCCCCGACGAGCTTCGAGCGCAGGGTGGTGTCGGGTCGGAGGATGGGATCCCCGGCGAGCCGTCGCGCCCGGCGGCTTGGCTGGGAGGTGGTGCGGGATCCGCGATGCCCCGAGCCGATGCCCCGGCCCGCCCGCGTCAATCGCCGCCGTAGCGGCCGAACAGCAGGCTCACGTTGTGCCCGCCGAAGCCGAAGGAGTTGTTGATCGCGAAGCGGACGGGCCGCTCCTGGGCGACGTTGGCGGCGAAGTCGAGGTCGAAGCCTTCGTCCGGCGAGTCGAGGTTGATCGTCGGCGGAATGACGCCATCGTGGATCGCGAGCACCGTCGCGACGCTCTCGATGCCGCCCGCGGCACCGAGGCAGTGACCGGTCATGCTCTTGGTCGAGCTCATCACCAGACGCTTCGAGTGGTCGCCGAAGAGCGAACGCACCGCGTTCACCTCGGCCGCGTCTCCGAGGGGCGTCGAGGTGCCGTGGGCGTTGATGTAGTCGATCTGGTCGGCGGAGATCTCCGCCTCGCGGATCGCGCAGGCCATGGCGAGCTTCGCGCCGGTGCCCGCCTCGTCGGGGGCCGCGATGTGGAACGCATCTCCCGACGAGCCGAAGGCGAGCACTTCGGCGTAGATCTTCGCGCCGCGTCGCTTCGCGTGCTCGAGATCCTCGAGGATGAGGACCGCGGCGCCTTCGGCGAGCACAAATCCGTCGCGATCGCGATCGAAGGGTCGCGAAGCCTTCTCAGGGGCGTCGTTCCGGGTCGAGAGGGCCTTCATCGCGGCGAAGGAGCCGATGCACAGCGGGCTCACCGCGGCCTCGGAGCCTCCCGCGAACATGACGTCGGCGAGGCCTCGCTGGATCAGGTGGAACGCGGTGCCGATCGCGTGGCCACCCGTCGCGCAGGCGGTGGCGGTGGCGGAGTTGGCGCCCTTGAGGTGGTGCCGGATCGAGACGTTGCCCGCGCAGGCGTTCACCATCAGCTTGGGCACGACGAAGGGGTTGATCTTGCGAGGCCCGGTCTCGAGCAGCTTCCGGTAGCCCTCCTCGATCGTGAGGATCCCGCCGATGCCCGACCCGATCACGACGCCGCGCCGGCTCTGGTCGCCCTCGGCGAAGTCGATGCCGCAGTCCTTCGCGGCCTCCTCGGCCGCCCACATCCCGAGATGGCAGAAGCGGTCCATCCGCTTCGCCTCGCGGGCATCGATCAGACTGGTGATGTCCCAATCGCGGACTTCGCCCGCAAACCGGACCGTCCAGTCGTCGCTCTGCTCGAACGACTCGATGGTCGCGATGCCGGAACGGCCCTCGACGAGGCCCTTCCACGTGTCCGGGACGTTGTGCCCCAGATCGGTGACGGCCCCCATGCCGGTGACCACCACCCGCCTGAGTTCGATGGTTCGCATGATCGATGGAGAGAGACCGGCGGCGGCCCGCATCGGCGGGTTCGCCCCAGTCCGGATTCAAGCGGGCCGCGACGGCCTCACTTGTTGTTCATGTTCGCCTTGATGTAGTCGATCGCCTGGCCGATGTTCTGGATCTTCTCGGCCTGGTCGTCGGGGATGTTCGTCTCGAACTCGTCCTCGAACTCCATGACCAGCTCGACGATGTCGAGGCTGTCGGCGTTGAGGTCGGTCTGGAAGTTGGTCTCGCGGCTGATCTCGCTCTTGTCGACGCCCATCTGCTCGGCGACGATGTCGATCACCTTGGCTTCGATTTCCTGCTCGTTCACTTGGGCGCTCCTGCGTTGACGCTCGGGATTCCGGGCGCGACGGCGAAATATAGCGGAAGGCTCCCCGGTTTCCTGCTCCGGGGACGACTGGCACGAATCAGCTCGCGAGACCCCCGTCCACCACGAGAACCTGGGCGGTCAGATAGCCCGCTTCGTCGCTGGTCGCATAGGCCACCGCGGCGGCGATGTCCTCCGGGCTTCCGAAGCGGCGAAGCGGGATGCTCGGCAGGACCTGCTCCTTGAGGGCGGCGGGCAGGACCGCGGTCATGTCGGTCTCGATGAAGCCCGGCGCCACCACGTTCGCGGTGATGCCCTTGGCTCCCAGTTCCTTGGCGATGGTCTTGGTGAGGCCGACGAGCCCCGCCTTGGCGGCCGCATAGTTGGCTTGCCCGGCGTTGCCGGTCAGGCCCGAGACCGATCCGACATTCACGATCCGGCCGAACTTGCCCCGCATCATCGGGCGGGCGGCGGCACGGCAGGCGATGAAGGCCGATCGCAGGTTCACCGAGATCACCGTGTCGAAGTCCTCGTCGCTCATCCGCAGGATGAGACCGTCGCGGGTGATGCCGGCGTTGTTGACGAGGATGTCGAGCCGGCCATGAGCCTCGGCGACGGACTCGACGAGGCTCGCGACCGCCGCGCCGTCGCCCACATCGCAGGAGCGGGCCTCGGCGGAACCGCCAGCCGCGCCGATCTCGGCCACGAGCGATTCGAGATCCGGAAGCGACCGGCTCACCGCCACCACGTGTCGTCCGTCCTTGGCGAGTCGAAGGGCGATCGCGCGGCCGATGCCGCGGCTCGCTCCGGTCACGATGGCGACACGGCGTTCGATGGCGTTCACTCCGGCGGGGGAAGGCGGAACAGCGACCTGATCAGCGACCTAGAAGAACGCCCGCCGGATCGGCGGGCGTCGATCGGGGGCGAAGTGTATCGAACGCTCGAAACGTCACCGACCGAGCGGACCGGTAGGCGGAGCGACCGGCGTTCCGCTCGGCATGCGACGTCCAGGAACGCCCGGCGCTCCCGGCGCTCCGCCCGGGGTAATGCCCGGACCGCTACCGGCGCCGGCATCGACGTTGGCCGCTTCGGTGAAGTCCTGCTGAGGCACGGTGACCGCCTCGTCCGGCTCGTCGGCGCGGGCGATCTCGCCACGGTTCACTTCGAACCAGGCTGCGATCCAATCGCTGCCGCTCAGCTTGTTCATGATGTCCGGCGGCGACGGCAGCGCATCAAAGGTCGCTTCATCGCCGCGGACCTCGGTGAGCCACAACTGCGGCTGGAACTCGAGTCCGGTGTGGAAGATCGCGAGCACGCACGCATCGCCTTCGGGGCTGCGACCGGTGCGGACATCCACCCGAGAGACGCCTTCCACGGCCTTGGGCCACTCGCCCGCATCGACCATGCGATCGAACTGGAACTGGTCGGGCATCGAGAGCATCGGCCGAACGGAATCGCCGTTGCCGCGGACGAAGGCGTCGCAGAAGCGGAGCACCGCGATCCGTTCCGCATCGGTTCCGGGTGCCTGAGCCTCGGGAAGCCGCACGCGCGAATCGATGCCGAGTTGCACCATCAAGGTCTCGATCGGCGTCACCGGCGGCGGCGGGGGCGGACCCGGATCGGGCGGCGGAGCCAGAACCACCGGAGGAGGCGGCGGCGGATCCTCGCCGCAGCCGACGAGCAGGCCGCCGGCAAGCGAAGCGATCGCGAGCGCGGCGACCTCAGTTCGAAACGGTCGCACTGGTCGGGGCAGGGGGCTGGTCATGGCTGGTCACCTCGAAGGAGCGGTCGATCCGTCGCATCAGCCCGCGCAGCACGCTGCCGGGCGCCAGTTCATGCAGGGCGGGCTTGGGATCGCCCGCGAAGTCCGCGAGCAGAGCCGAGCACGCCTGACTCCATCGTACGGGCGAGATCAGCTGCTCGACGAGCCTCTTCCGGAGAAGTTCCGCATCGTCGGGCTGATGGGGCCGAGCGGTCACATTCGACCAGACCGGCACCCGCAGCGGCGCGATCTCGACCTCCTCGAGTGCCTTGGCGAGTCCGTCCGCCGCCGGCTGCATGAGCGGGCTGTGGAACGCCCCGGCGACCTGAAGCGGCGTCGCCCGCACGCCCTTCGCCGAGGCCACCTCGACCGCTCGCCCGCAGGCGTCGACGTCGCCCGAGAGCACGATCTGTCCGGGGGCGTTGAAGTTGGCGCAGACGAGCACGCCGTCGCCGGCGGCCTCTCGGCAGATCTCATCGGCCTGCGACTCGTCGGCCCCGATCAGTGCAACCATGCTGCCGCGACTCGCTTCCGCCGCCTCCTGCATGAGTCGGCCCCGCAGCGCCACCAACCGGAGTCCGTCGACGAAGCTGAACGCACCCGCGAGGTGGAGCGCGGTGTACTCGCCGAGTGAGAGCCCGGCGGCGGCGGCGATCCGGGTCGGCGGCATGCGTTCGAGCATCGCCTGCCACGAGGCCACTGCACAGGCGAAGAGCGCCGGCTGGCTGACATCGGTCCGGCCAAGCCGCTCGATCGGCCCCTCGAAGCAGAGTTCGCTGAGGGGTCTGCCGTCGAGTGCCGGCAGGCCCGCGAGCGCCTTGTCCGCCGCCGCGAAGGTCTGCGCTGCGGCCGGGCAGGCGTCCGCCCAGGCCTTGCCCATGCCGACCTGCTGGGCGCCCTGCCCCGGGCAGAGCAGCACCACGCCGTTGGGGGAATCGCTCATCGGATCAGAGTCTCCAGACGCCGCTCGCCCAGGTCATGCCGCCGCCGAAGGCGACGAGCATCACCGTCTCGCCGGGGCGGCACTTGCCGCCCTTCCGGAGCTGGTCGAAGAGCAGCCCCACGCTGCCGGCGGAACTGTTGCCGAAGCGGTCGATGTTGACGGGCATCTTCTCGTGCGGGATGCCGATCTTCTCGCGGGCGGCCTCGATGATCCGCAGGTTCGACTGGTGGCAGACGAACTGCGAGATCTCGTCGACGGTGAGTCCGGTGCCGGCGATGGCGTCCTCGACCGTCTCGCGGAACCTCGTGACCGCGAACTTGAACACCTCGCGGCCGTTCATGCGGAGATGGCCGAGGCGAATCGGGTTGTCGCGATCCTCCTCGGGGACCTCCTGCTCCCGCCGCGGGATGTAGAGGCTCCCCCAACCGTTGCCGTCGGCGTGCATCCGCTGGTAGATGCAGCCCTTGCCCGGATCGTCGTCCCGTTCGAGCACGGCCGCGCCGGCGGCGTCGCCGAAGAGGATGCTCACCGAGCGGTCGTCGTAGTCGATCGCGGTGCTCATCGCATCGACGCCCACCACGCCGATTCGGCGGAAACGGCCGGAGCGGATCAGCGAGTCGGCGACGTTCATCGAGTAGACGAATCCGCAGCAGGCGGCGGTCAGGTCGAACGCGCCGGCGGGGGCCGCGCCGACCGCCGCCGAGATGCGGCAGGCCGTCGAGGGGCAGGGCATCTCCGGCGTGCAGGTGCCGCAGATGATCAGGTCGAGATCGGAGCCCTTGAGGCCGGCGTCCTCGAGTGCCCGGGCCATCGCGTCGCGGCCGAGCGTGAACGTACCCTCGCTGCGGGGATCGCAGATTCGACGCTCGCGGATGCCGGTCCGTTGGAGGATCCATTCGTCGGACGTGTCCACCATCCGCTCGAGATCGCGGTTGTGGAGGATCCGTGGCGGCACGGCCGAGCCGGTTCCGGCGAGCCGCACGCCGCAGGGAGCGCCGCCGTTCATGCCGCGACTTCTTCCATCTCCGCGAGCGCCGAGACGATCGCCTCGTTGAGTCCGCTCTCCGCGAACTGCTTCGTCCGGAGGATCGCGTTGCAGATCGTGCGGGCCACGCTCGAGCCGTGCGAGATGAGGCAGTAGCCGTTCACGCCCAGCAGCGGCGCGCCGCCGTACTCGTGGTAGTCGTGCTTGGCGTAGATGCTGCGGACGACCGGCTCGAGCCGGAGCGCCAGGCCAGGATCGATCGCCATAACCTCCGCGGCGATCGCCTTGAAGATGCCGGCGCTGAGCCCTTCGGCGAGCTTGAGCATCACGTTGCCGACCACGCCGTCGGTGATCACGACGTCCGCCTCGCCGTTGAAGACGCCGCGTCCCTCGACGTAGCCGATGAAGTTCGTGCCGGGCGAGCTGCGGAGCATGTCGCGAGCCCGCTTCATCTCGGCGGTGCCCTTCTGCTCCTCGCCGCCGACGTTCATCAGGGCGACGCGGGGATTCTCGATGCCGAGGTTCTTCTGCGCGAAGACGCGGCCCATCACCCCGTACTGCGCGAGGTGGTGCGGCTTGGGCTCGATGTTGGCGCCGACGTCGATCAGGACGATCGGTCCCGCGAAGGTCGGCACCGTCACCGCGATGCCCGGCCGATGGACGCCGGGCAGACGCTTCATGTGGAACTGGCTGGCCGTCACGCAGGCGCCGGTGTTGCCCGCGGAGAGCCAGCCGTCGAGCTGGCGGTCCTTGGGGCCGGCCATGCGAGCGAGGACGACGATCGAACTGTCGGGGTTCTGGCGAACGCTCTCGACCGGCGGAGCCGCCATCTCGATGACCTGGGAGGTCTCGATGAGCTCGATCCGGGGATCGGAAACACCGCGTTCCGCGAGGGACTCCTCGAGCACGCCGCGATCACCCGCGAGCACGAGACGGTCTTCCGAGCCGAGTCGCTCGAGAGAAGCGAAGCAGCCCTTCAGGATCTCGCCGGGGGCGTGGTCTCCGCCCATGACGTCCACGCCGATGCGCATGAACAGGCGTCTCCTGCCGGTGCGGCGTTCAGGCGTTCTCGGCGATGCCGCGGACCTGGAGGCCCGGGCGAACATAGCCGCAGTGGCGGCAGGCCCGGTGAGGCTGCTTCACCTGCCCGCAGTTGGGGCAGGAGACCGAATGGATCGGCTTCAGCGCCTGATGGGAGCGGCGGCGTCGACCGCGGCCGTGGGTCTGACGAAAGGCAGGAACACCCATGGGTTCGACTCGATCGGGTTCGGAGGAGACGGCGGCAGGTCGGGGCCCGTTCAGCCGGGGCGACCGAGGAAACTCGCACGGAGAGCACCGCCGATCAGGGCGATCCTCCCGGGCGAGACGAACCGGGCAACGTAGGGCGGAGCGGTGATGGTGTCAAGACTTCCGGCGTCTCGGGCGGTGAGGTTTCGGCGTCGCCGGTAGCATCCCGCCCGCTCATGGCCGACGCCACGCCAGTCTCCCTCTTCACCGATGGTGCGTGCACCGGGAACCCCGGGCCCGGCGGCTGGGCGTTCCTCGCGAGAGCCGAAGACGGCTCCTCCGAACCGTGGGCCGTCGAGGGATCGGGCGGCGAGCGATCGACCACCAACAATCGGATGGAGCTCCTGGCGGCGATCCGCGGGTTCGAGGCGATCTCCGAAGCCCTTGGCGATGGTTGCGAGGTCGCCCTCCACTCCGACAGCCAGTACGTCACCAAGGGATTGGGGGAGTGGCTCGACGGCTGGAAGCGGAAGGGCTGGCGAACCACCTCGGGGCCGGTCAAGAACACCGATCTCTGGAAGCAGCTCGACGAGTTCCGCCGTCGGCACCGGATCCGCACGATCTGGGTCCGGGGTCACAACGGGCATCCCGAGAACGAGTGGTGCGATCGGGCGGCGGTCGCGGCGATCCCCCGGTCCTGATCGACGCCCAAAGGGCCGGCCGGCAGGTCGCGGGACGGTCGGTGGCCAAGTCCGACTCCCGACCCGAGTCGACCCTTGGCGCCGACGGAGTCGCTCGGTACCCTTCCCGATTCCCCTCAAAGGCCGACGTTTCATGCCCACGATCAACCAGCTTGTCCGACGACCCCGCGTCGATCCGCCCTCCAAGAGCAAGGTCAAGGATCTCGCCGCGTGCCCGCAGAAGCGGGGCGTGTGTCTGCAGGTCCGCACCGTGACCCCGAAGAAGCCCAACTCGGCGCTTCGCAAGGTCGCTCGCGTGCGCCTCTCCAACGGCAAGGAAGTGACCGCCTACATCGGCGGCGTGGGCCCCCACCTGCAGGAGCACGCGATCGTGCTCGTGCGTGGAGGCCGCGTC
>JBMTTG010000143.1:0-7736 GCA_049449095.1 Phycisphaerales bacterium
CGCGCTACTTCGCCTTCGTCAGGGGGTGCACCGCGTAGCGGGACACCCCGGCGAAGACGATCAGCAGCGCTCCGAGCCCCGCCGCCTTGAGCAGTGTCTCGTCGATGATCGACTTGGCCCCCTCGAGTGTCTGGATCTCCACCGTCAGCGACGCGACGCTCGACTCGAGCCCGACGATCTTCTCGTCGAGCGACGCGAGCTTCGACTCGAGGGCATGCCCCGAGGCCGCGACTTCGCGGAGCCCGGCGATGTTCCCCTCGAGGGACTGCGACGTCTCGGCCAGGACCGAGGCGAGCGATGCGAAGCGCTCGGGGATCGACGCGATCGACTCGCTCATCGATCCGAGTCCTTTGGCGGTCGTCGCAAGCGAGTCCTCGAGTCCTGCGATCCCGGTCTCGAGCGAACCGATCGACGCGGTGCTCTGCTCGAGCCCGTCGCCGAGCTTCTGCATCGACTGGTCGAGCGTATCGACGTTCCTCCGAACGAGGTCCAGGCGCTCGGAGATGCCCCCGGCGAGCTCCTTGATCGCGACGAAGCCGTCGCTCGAGAGCACTTCCATGAGGAAGGCCGACGCCCGCCAGCTGATCGTCTCGGGAAGCCGGCTCAGCAGCCAGATCGCGCGATCGCCGAGCAGTCGGACCTGCTCGAGCTGCTGCGCCGCCTCGGTGACGGGGCTGAAGAGGCTCGGAGTCACCTGATCCTTGCGCTGCTCGGACATGGCGAACTGGCGGGCGAGGTCCTCGAGGCGGACCATGCCGATGATCATCCGGTCGGGATGGCGGGACCTGAACTCGTCGATCCGGCGATCGAGGTCCGCGATCTGTTCGGGGGACATCCACTCGTGCGCGAGTTGGCGAACCTCGCGCAGCACCTCCCCGTACGTCCGGTCGCAGTCCTCCTCGAAGAGTTCCGGATGCGTCGCGACCCGAGTCTCGCACGCCCAACTGCCGAGGTTCGCGTAGATGTACATGTTGACCAGCCCGTTCGCCGGATCGGGCGCGAGGGCGATCGCGCGATAGTTGGCCACCGAGTTGTTGCGGATCGCCTCGGCGGTGTACACGATCAGGTCGGACGCTCCGTCGATCCGCAGCTGCACCACCCGTTCGGAGAAGACCGACGACGCGATGTCCGCGATCACCAGCAGCTGGGCCGAGAGCTGCACCGCGTCGTCGAACTGCTGATCGTCGGCGGGATCCGGCGGTGGGGCGGACGCGCAGCCTGCGGCCGTGGCCGCGATCGCGGCGAGGGCGATCCGTCGCAGGTGCGGCAGAAGAGTGACGCGTTCGAGGCCCAGCGGCATCGCGTCAAGGTACCCCAGGGCGAGGCGGGCGTGGCGATCGTGGGCGCGTCGAGATCACCAGACCTTGCCGAGCTGCACCGTCTGCTCGAGGTCCTTCGCCTTCTCCGCCTCGTAGGCGACCGTCGCGGTCGCCCCGTCTGGCGCCTTCACGATGAACCGGAACCATCGCGTGCCGTGGCCGGGGACTCCTCCTTCGACGAGCAGCTGCTCGGGGCGATTCGCCACCGGATCGAAGGTGGTCGACAGGCCGTTGCGCATGGGTCCGGCGGCGACGACCTCGACGCCCGAGACGCTCAGCCGATCGGGCACGCCGATCGCCTTGTCCGCGGCGCGGGCGGTGCGGCTTGGGATGAGCCGGTCGTTGCCGACCGCGACATCGATCTGCCAGAGCCCGTCGCCGAGCGGGGAGGCCTCGACCTTCTCGAAGCGCAGCAGCGGCATCTCGCCCGCATGGAACGCGGTGAAGGCGAAGTTGCGGTGGCACTCCTCCTCGAGCATGAACGGCGGCGGGATGCGGCTCGAGTACTTCGTGCCGCCGCCGACGAGCACGGTGCCGTACTCGGGATGCTCGACCTCCTGCCAGTCGCTCCAGGTCTGCCCGAAGAGCACCCGGTCCTGCCAGCGCTGCCGCGCGTCGGCGTCGGGGTTCTCGCCGTTCTGCAGGATCCGCTTGTCGGTCCACAGCTCGTTGGTGAACGAGACGATGCCGAGGCCCTCGGCGATCCAGTTCACGAAGCCCCCGTGCACCGTGTAGAGGTCCGAGTGGATGATCATCGGACGGTAGAACGGCAGCATCTCGGCGCCGGCCTTCGCGATGGCGTCGTAGACCGCGACGTCCTGCCGCGGATAGTCGCCCTCCCGCCACGAAGCCCCGGGGCCGCGCAGGATCATGCCGCCGGTGTTGTGGTAGGCCTGGCCCGCGGCGATGTTGGGCTTCGAGAGGATGAACTCCGCGATCGCGCGGGTCTCCGGCCAGCACAGCGGAAACGGTCCGGCTCCTCCCTGCACGTGGTCGGGATGCCAGCCGCTCGGCCAGTTGCGGTTCATGTCGTAGCCGCCCTTGCCGTCCTCGTTGATGCGGCCGTCGCCGTCGTTGTCGATTCCCTCCTGCCCGGCCATCGACCAGTCGCCGTACTCGCGGGTTCCGTCGGCCTTGGGCTCCGTCGGCACGCGCTCGAAGCGGCGCGGGTCGCGCGGATCGCGGCGATGCGTTCCGAACGGATCCTGGCGCCACATCTGCTCGATGAAGCCGTCGCCGTCGAGATCGTCCGGGCCGTCCTCGTCGAAGAGGCCGTCGCCGTCGTTGTCGATCGGCGCCACGCCGGTTCGGCTCGAACTGGGAGTGTGCGGCTCCTCGAACCACGAGACGCGGCCGTCGGGACTGACCAGCGGCACGAAGTACCACGCGGTGCGATCGACGAGTTCGCGGATCGCCGGCACCTCGTCGTAGGCCTCGAGCAGGTACCAGATCGAGTAGAGCACCGTCTCCGTCGCCTGGATCTCGTTGGCGTGGATCGAGCCGTCGATGTAGATCGCGGGCTTCTCGGTGTCGGCGCCGGTCGCGGGGTTGTTGATCGTGAAGACCCAGATCGGGCGCCCTTCGACGCTCGTGCCGATCGTCTCGACCTTCGCGAGATCCGGATGCGCCTCGGCGAGGCGCTCGAGGATCGAGCCGATCTCCTCGGTCGGGTAGTAGCGGTTCCACGCGAGGTCGACCTTCGCGTCGATCTGCTGCTGCGCGACCGTCGGCGAGACGAGGACCATGGCCGCCGAGGCGGCGATCGAGAGGCTTCGCAGGTTCATCGTCCGGTCTCCTTCTCGCTCGAGGCGACGACGGCGCCGTCCTGGATCGTGATGGTGGTTTCGGGAAGCAGAGGACCGAACGCCGCGATCCCGATCGCCTCGCCGGGCTCCGCGGAGACGATCCAGGAGAGGTCGCGACGTTCACCGGGAGCGATGGCAGGGATCGTCATCTGCTTCGAGCCGCTTCGGATCGAGTCCTTGGCGGTCGAGATCCGCACGACGATCGGCGGAGTCATGTCGCGAACACCCATCGCGGTCGCGGTCGGCATGCGGCCCTCGTTGACGATCGCGAGGTCGATCTGGAAGAGGCCCGGGGCGAGCGTGCGGACCTGTGGTTCGAGCACGCGAGGCCTCGGCCGCCGCGCGACGCCCTCGGCGAGGAACTTCGCCTGGCCCTCCGCGAGCGCAGGCACCGCATCGCTGGGCGGAAGGCTCATGAAGCCCGGGACGCAGCCGCCGACCTCGACGGTGCCGAGCGTCGGATGCTCGATCTCGGTCCAGGCGACGAAGCCCACGCCATCGCGGGACTTGTCGGAGTAGGCGAGCCACGCGGCCTGCTCGGCGTCGCTTACCGCGGGTCCGGCCGCCGCCGACGCGCGTGGCGCGCGAGCCGCGCCGCCCATGCCACGGAACCCGCCGCCGCGCCCGCCTCGCGCCCCGCGACGCGGCGGTTCAGGCGCTGCGGGCGCTTCGGCCGCCTCGTCGGACGCGGAAGTCGCCTCGCTCGTCGACGCTTCGCCTTCGCCGCCCTCGGCCTTGGCGGCCTCCTCGGCCTCGGGGCGCCACCAGCCGGTGCTGGCGAAGGTGAGGATGCCGCGCTGGTGGTAGAGCCAGGCCGCGAGCGAGCCGGCGTCGTCGCTGCGGCTCGCGCGATCCTGGCCGGTCGCCTCCTTGTACGCCTTCGCGAACTCGGTGAGCAGCGGAAGATCGGCCTCGTCGATCTGCGCTGGGATGCGTCCACCGGCCTCGGTCGGCCGCGGATCGGGCAGGTTCACGAGGTTGTCGTGGCGCCCGATCACGAGCGCCGCGTAGATCCGCGGGCGCTCGATCACGAACTTCGCGAGTTCGAGCGACTCCTCCTCCGAGAGCGGCCACGGACCGGCGTCGGTGGCGAACTCGGTCCAGCGATGCGGGAAGTTTCGGTCCGGATCGACGCCGCCCGGTCCGTCCTCGGCGACGAGCCCGTCCCCATCGGCATCGAGGCCCTCGACATGCAGGCTGTAGACCGCGAACTCGCCCTTCATCGGATCGGGCTTCTTGAGCAGGCGCGGGTCTGCGGGATCGGCGATCCACTGCGCCGGATCGCTTGCGGGCGGATTCGCGCGGCGGATCGTCGTGATCACGCCGTCGCCGTCGAGGTCGCGCGGGCCGTCCTCGTCGATCGCGGCGTCGCGATCCTCGCGCACCGGCCGCGCGTTGCGGCCGCTGCGAAGGCTCGGCTGGGCCATGAACGACGCGGCGGCATCGGGGTTGGCCCGAGGCACCACGTGGACCGTCACCTCGTCGAGCCAGTCGCCGTGTTCGGCGAGGATCCGTTCGGCGAGCGCCGACGCGATCTCGGTCGAGCCGAGTTGCGCACCGTCCATGCCGGCGACGATGAGGATCGCGGGACGATCGCCCGCCGTGTCGAGATCGCCGGCAAGCGTCAAGACATGGATGGTCCGGCCCTCGCGGGTCGTCGCGAGCGGCTCGAGGCTCGCGCGGTCGGCCTGGGAATCGGCGATCGCGCGAAGTCGCTGCGCGAGCGCGGCGTCGTCCGGATAGCCGTCGAGGATTGCGCGTGGGCTCGCGACCGGGGCGGGGGGCTGGGAGGCGGCTTCGCCCTGGGCGAGAAGCGGAGCCGAGACGCCGAGGGCGAGGGCCGCCGCGAGGCGAACCGGCCCGAGTGACGGGTGGTGCATGGAGGCGTTGTAGCGGAAGGGGCGTTCGCGGTGGCACCCGCCGTGGCGGATCGCGGCGAGACGTTCCGCCGATGCCCGGGGCCTCGCCGGGCGGCACGCCTCGTTCAGGCGACCCGCTCTCCCTCGACCGCGGTGAGTGCGCCGAAGAGTTCCGAGAGTCGCCTCGTCATCGGGCCGACCTCGCCGGTGCCGATCGTGCGCCCGTCGACCTTCGTCACCGCGGCCAGCTCGCCCATGGTGCCGGTGCAGAACATCTCGTCGGCGCGGTAGACCTCGGTCAGGGTGAAGTCGCGCTCGGCGTGCGGAATCGCCTCGCGTCGGCAGAGCTCGAGCACCACGCTTCGGGTGATGCCCTCCGGGCAGGCCACGTCGCGGCTCGTCTCGACCTTGCCGTCGGTCACGATGAAGACGTGCGTCGCGTTGGTCTCGGCGACGAAGCCCTGGCGGTCGAGCATCAGCGCGTCGTCGGCGCCGGCGTTGTTCGCCTCGATCTTCGCGAGGATCGACTGGATCAGGTTGCAGTGGTGGATCTTGGGATCCATGCAGTCCGGCGGGAAGCGCCGCACGCTGCTCGTGACGAGCGAGAGACCGCTTCGGCCGTAGACCGGCGGCTTGAACTCCGCGAGCACGATGAGGGTGGGGCCGGACTGGTTGAGCCGCGGGTCCATCCCCGAGGTCACCTTCACGCCGCGGGTCAGGGTGAGGCGGATGTGCACGCCGTCGCGCATCGAGTTGGCTTCGAGCGTGCGGCGGATCTCCGCGACGATCGCCTCGTCGCTCGGGATCTCGGCGAAGGCGAGGGCCTTCGCGGACGATCGAAGCCGCGCGAGATGCTCGCGCAGGCGGAAGATGCGTCCGTCGTAGACGCGGAGTCCTTCCCACACCGCGTCGCCGCCCTGGACGGCGCTGTCGAAGGGCGAGATGCCGGCCTCGTTTCGATGCAGAAGCCGTCCGTCGATGTTGACGATGAGGTCCGCGTTGCGGGGGTCGAAGCGTTGGAGCATGGGGCACAGTCTGACAAGTCGCGGCCCGGCGCGGCATCGGCGGCGCGCATCGGGCCCCGGATCACGCGGCGCGGATCGCCTCGTAGATCGCGCGGCACTCCGCCAGCACACCTTGCAGGTCGGACGGCACCTCCGGCGGCTCGCCTTCCTCCGGCGGCTCGAAGCCCGTCGAACGCTCGACCGAGGCGTACCAGTGCTTCGCCCAGACGCCGTCGGTCTCGCGCGGTCCCGCCGGCCAGGCGAGCATCGCCTCGTCGAAGGCGATGCCGACCGCGCCGCAGAGGCGGGTCAGCGAACCACGAGGATCGCCGCGGATCTCTGCGGCATCGACAACCGGCGGCCGCAGGCCTTGGGCTCGCAGGCGCTCGAGCAGCCGAAGCTGCTGCGGCAGGCCGAGATCCTCCGGCGTCGGATTCGCAACGACCTTCGCGAAGGAGACGATCACCCGCGCCGGGTCGCGCACGAGAAACGCGTGGGTGAGGCGATCGAGCCAGCCCGGCACGAGGTCGTCCATGCCCGGCAGCAGATGGTGGCTCATGTGCTTCTGGTACCAGAGCCTGCGGCCACCCGGCACCGGGCCGATCAGTGCGTTCGCGACGGTCGCGGCGTCCGACTCGTGCGTTGCGAGGATCTCCTCCCGCCCGGGATGCTCGAGGCCGGTCGCCTTCAGGTAGTGGGCGTAGAACGGCTCGTCGACCACGGCGGTGTCGGGGCGATTCCCGAAGGAGCGCATGAGCGCGGTCGAGAGGTTGCGAGGCCCCGACCACATCGCGAGGCGGACGACGGCGGGCGCGGGGTTCGGCATCGAGCCGAGGATCCTCGCACGCGGACGTGCCGATGGCGAGCCGATCAGAAGGCCGAGTGCACAGTCCGGTCGCGGATGACCACCGGGCCATCGGCAAGGCGATCCCGCGAACGCCCCGAGGTGCGGGCGACGAGCACGCCCACGACGATGCTCGCCGAAAGACTGAAGGAACCCGCGACCATCGCGAGCGCGGGCTCGCGTACGCGTCGAATCATCTCGGTGAACTTGGGGGTCCACCTCCGCTCGTCGGTGTCGGCCTCGCGGCGAACCTCGGTGAAGGTCGCGGTGAGGCTCACGATCAGGACGAGCGCCGCCAACAGCAGGCCGGGCTTGAGGCGCTGACCGATCCAGCCCGAGACGAGTCCCGCGAAGAACCCGGGAACCACGATGATCAGCGGGCCGACGACCGAGAACCAGGTTGAGAGCCGCCACACGCCCGGCTCGAGCAGGGCTTCGGCGCCGAGGACCTGCCGAATCGCGAAGAGCAGCAGCAAGCTCGTCGCGACGAGGGCGGTGTATCCAAGCAGCAGAGCGGCGAGGAATCTCATGGCATGCGGGGTGGCGATCCCGCGGAAGAGGTGGTGTTACTCGGACGTGTCCGCGACGGACAGTTCTTATGTCGGCCGGCCCGACCCGTCATTGATGAACAATCTCCGACCTTCAGGAGGAAACTCGGCAATCATGACGCCGCGTCCCCCGCGATGACGACGCGCGGATTCCACGAGGCTCTTCGATGACGGTCACGCCCGGTGCCACTTCCGATCGATGCCACGACGACGCCTCGCCGCCGCCGTGGTGGGTTCGATTTCCAGCGCTCCTCGCGGGACCCCTGATCGCCTTGGCGGTGGTGACGCTTCTTGGGCCGGGGGGTGAGGACGCCCCGCCGCCGGACGCGGTGGCTCTGGGCCGGGACGGCGCGCTCG
>JBMTTG010000144.1:0-7693 GCA_049449095.1 Phycisphaerales bacterium
ACGCTCTTCCGATCTCCAGCGTCGGCACGCTTGCGGCGAGCGCCGGATCGGCGCGGCGATCGATCGTCATCGGCAGGTGCGAATCGTCGAAGAGGCCCAGGAACGGTCCCGCCTTCGGCTGCCCGAGTCCGCTCGCCTCGGTGGCGATCGAGTAGCCGTTCTCGCGGAATCGCGCCAGGAGATCGAGCTGATCGGATCGCGTCACGCCGTCGAAGTGGCGACGCCCACCACCCATCAGCACATCGATGCCAAGCAGCTGCTCGGCGATCTGGTCCTCGAGCGTGCGCGACGGAACCGAGGCCGCGAACGCTGCGGGCGTCGCATGGGTGATGCGGGTGGTGGTGACAAGCCCCACGCGGCGGCCCGCGTCGCGGGCCAGCGGACCGATCGGCACGAGCCGGGTTCCGTCGGGCAACTGGTTGATCGAGCCGTTGGCCACCTTCGATCCGCTCGCCCACGCCGAACTCGCGGCCGCCGAGTCGGTGACGGGCGAAGAGAGGCTCGCGGTGACAAGGAGCCCCTGCGTCGTCTCGGACCGGTCGGCGAGTTCGGCCAGTCGCGTCGAACGACCGTTCCGAACCAGCCGCGAGAAGTCCTCGGTGAGCCCCGGCACCGAGGCGCTCATGCCGTCGCTCACGACGAGGATCACGTTGCGCGGCCGGGATCGTCGCCGCGGTGCTCCGACCGCCGGCGAGGACGCGGCGCCGGCGAGCGCGACACCGCCCGCAGCGAGGAGACTTCGGCCGAGGACTCCCCGTCGCGAGATCCTCGCGGCGGGCGTCGAGTTCGGCGAAGGGCCGGCGGCGGCAGGCTGCGATGGAGTCGTGGGCACGAGGGGTTTCCGAGTCGGCGAGATCGCGACGGGCAGCGCCGGCAAGAGTATGTCGAGGGCCGGCTCCCGGTCGCCCTCGGCGGAGCGCCGGAACGATGAGGATTCGGCGAATCGGCACCGGGGTATCGTTCGAGCGTTCCAGGGCGAACCTCGCCCACCCTTCCCCGCTCGGCACCTCCCGAAGCCCCGCCGTTCGACCGCCGACTTCGCCATGAACGAACTTCTTCTCGTCTCCCGAGCCGGACCGAGCGACCTTCGCGTCTCGCTGCCATCGCCCGGTCCCCATCGCATCGGGAGACGGCCCGAGCAGGCGGTCGCGATCGCCGACGATTCGGCGGTCTCCCGCGACCACGCCGAACTCGTCTTTCGGATCGGCACGCTCGCGGAGGGCCGCAAGGGCGGCTCGTGGACGGTCCGCGATCTCGGAAGCCGGCACGGCACGCGCTTGAACGGACTGCGCATCCCCTCGGGTCGCGAGATTCCGCTCGCGATGGGCGACATGATCGGCGTCGGCTCGACGGAGTTGCGGGTCACCGATCCGCTCGCCGCGCCGGCGACCAACGTGTCGCGCACGGTGGACAGCGGTCCCGAGACGATCTCCTCCCAGCCGGTGGCGGCTGCCGCGGGCAAGCTCGCCCAGCATCGCGTCGGCCTCCTGATCGAACTCTCCCGCGCGATGCACGGCGCCGAGAGCCCCGAGGCGCTCGCGTCGCTCCTCGTCGACGCGGCCGCGACCGGGACCGGCCTTGGCAACGCCGCGGTGCTCGGCCCGCCGGATCAGCAGGGAAGCGTCGAAGTGCTCGCCGCATCGGGCGAACTCGCCTCCTCCGGCGAACTGCGACTGAGCCGCTCGCTGCTTCGACGCGCGGCAGCGGGTGAACTCGCCGTCACCTCCGGCGGCTCGAGCCTGGCAAGCGGACCGGCAAGCATCATCGACCTCGGCATCGCCGAAGCGGTCGGGGCGCCGATCACGGTCGGCGAGAGTGTGGTCGCGATCCTCTACGCCGATCGACGCAGCGGCGGCCGGCAGTCGCAGACCTCGACCGATGCCGCGGAGTTCCTCGCGGCGCTCGCGCAGTTCGGCGGCGTCGCGCTCGCGGGCCTCCGCCGCATCGAGCAGGAGCGGCGCCTTCGCGACCTCGAGTCCGACCTTGCGATGGCGGCGGCCGCGCACCAGTTCCTGCTGCGGGATCTCGACCAGACCGTGGGCGGCGTGCGGGTGCGGGGCCGAAGCCGCGCCGGACGACTCGTCGGCGGCGACTTCTTCCGGCTGGCCGTCCGCGAGGACCGCCGGCTGCGGATCGTCCTGGGCGACGTCGCCGGCAAGGGCGTCGGTGCGGGCGTGCTCATGAGCGCGCTGCACGGCCTGCTCCGCGCCGAACTCGATCGCTGCGAGAACCCCGAGGCGATCGCGATGGCCCTCGGCGCCTTTGTGGACGAGCATCGTCACGGCAACACCTTCGCGACGGCGTGGATCGGCGAGATCGATCTCGAACGCGGCGAGATGCGCTACGTCGACGCCGGCCACGGCTATGCGGCGCGGGAGCGCGAGGGCGCGATCGAGTGGCTCAATGCCGGCGGCGGGCCGCCCTACGGCGCCGTGCCTGGATTTCCGTACGCCGCGGCGACCGCCGATTGGAAGTCCGGCGACCGGCTGCTGATCGTCTCCGACGGCTTCATCGAACAGCCTTCGGCGAGTGGCGACGGCGACTTCGGGCGCCAGCGCATGGCCGACTGGCTCGCGAGCCGCGATGCGCGTTCGCTCGACGGGCTCTTCGCGAAGATCCTCGATTTCGCGGGTGGCGACCAGCTCGCCGACGACGCGACCGCGGTCATCGTCGAGGCGTGACGAACTGCTTGCCGCTCACCCGCCGCCGCGGTTGCGCCAGTCGTTCGCCGATCGATCATGGCCCTTGCCGGGATCGGCCTCGTTCCACGCGTCGTAGAGCCGCACCAGGGCCTGCGCCGCGCGGCGGGTGTTCGAGTCGTCGATCCCCCGCTGCGCTGCCACGATCTGGTGCGCTTCGAGCAGGGAGAGTTCGGCACCCGTGAACTTGCCGAGCTTGCGTTGGCAGTCGCCATGGCCGAGCAGGATGATCGAGAGGATGAGATTGTCCGGCTCGATCCGCCGCCGCGCCTCGAGCACCTCGATGCCGAAGAGCCGCTCGGCCTCCTCGAGGCGACCTTGCTCGTCGACCACCGAGGCGAGCAGGTAGCCGAGGGTGAGCCGCGCGTTGTTGAGCTGCAGGGACTCCCCGGGCGGGAACTCCGCCAGCATCTCGCGAAGAATGCCCTCCGCCTCGCCGGGTCGTCCTGCGCGGCGGAACGCCACCGCGAGGTTCTGCACCGCCGCCATCACGTTGGGGTCCTCGACCCCGAGACGCTGTCGCATGTTGGCCAGCGCCAACTTCAGCGTCTCGCCGGCCTCGAGAAAGCTTCCGCCCCGCAGTTGAGCGCTGCCGAGGTTGTTGAGCGCCACCGCGGTGTCGGGGTGGTTGGGCCCCTGCACGCTGGTTCGGGTCGCCACCACCTCGAGGAGGATCGCCTCCGCCTCGTCGAACTTGCGGCGCTGCTGCAGCACCACCGCGAGGTTGTTCATGGTGCCGAGGGTCTCCGGGTGCGCGAGGCCGAGTTCCGGCGAGTTCCGCTGCCCGACCATCGCCCGCCGATAGAGGTTCTCCGCGTCCTCGAGGCGACCGCGGGAGCGGTGCATCGCGGCCATGTTGTTCATCGCGTTGAGGGTGTTCTTGTGCTCCTCGCCGAACTTCGCGGTCGATCGCTCGAGCGCCTCGGCGAAGAGCGGCTCCGCCTCGTCGAACCGCTCGAGCAGGCGAAGCGCCAACGCGAGATTGCCGAGCGAACTGATGGTGTCGGGGTCGTCGTCGCCGAGCGCTCGGCGCCTCGCCTCGAGGATCTCGCGTTGCAGCTCCGCCGCCTCCGCAAGACGCCCCGACCGCCGTGCCAGCGCCGCCAGCTTGTCGCGGGTGACGAGGGTGCGGCGATCCTCCGCCCCGAGCGACGACCGCCGGACTTCCAGCGCCGTCGCGAGCTGGGGCTCCGCCAGCTCGTACTCGCCGAGCGCGAGATAGGTGCCGCCGATCGTGTCGCGGATCGCCGCCTGCACCTGCGGGTCTTCCGACAGTTCCTGCTCGATCCGCACCGAGGCGTCGTCGAGGATCTTGCGGACGAGCGTCTTGTCGAGCTCCCCCGCGTAGGCCGGATCCACGCCTTCGAGGATCCCCGTCGTGAACTGGCTGATGCGATCGCTCGTCGCGGCGGCAATGCGGGCCCGCTCCGCCTGATCGGCCGCGATCTGCTCGGCTTCCCGGGCGCGATCGCGTTCCTCTTGGGCGATCCGGTTGGCGGAAGCCTCGCGCACCGCGAAGACGATCGACACCGTCGTCGCCGCGATCAGGGCCAGCAGCGCGATCGACGCCGCGAACACCGAGGCCCGGTGCCGCCGGACGAACTTCGACATCCGGTACCCGACCGAGGGTGGGCCGGCGAGCACGGGCTCGTCGTCGAGCACGCGCTGCAGTTCGGCCGCGAGGTCGTTCGCGGTCGGATATCGCCGCGCGCGATCCTTCTCGAGGCACCGCATGATCACCCAGTCGAGATCGCCCCGGAGGCGCTTCGAGAGCGACGGCGGGTCGGCCCGACGGGCGGCGGCAACGGTCTTCGCCTCGCCGGCCGCGGTCTGCACGATGGTCGTGAAGCGCTGGCTCGGCTTCGGCGGATCGACCTCGCGAATCGTCTTCTGGATGCCGGCGTAGCCGCCTTCGCGCAGCTTGGCGCCGTCGAAGGGAAGCGTGCCCGCGACGAGCTCGTAGAGCATCACGCCGAGCGTGTAGACGTCCGAGCGGGTGTCGATGTCGACGCCGGTCATCTCCGCCTGCTCGGGGCTCATGTACTCGGGCGTGCCGATGAACTGCCCGATCTCGGTGTAGACGGTGCCCTCGGTCAGCCGCTGGTGCAGGGCCTTCGCGACGCCGAAGTCGATGATCTTGGGCGTCGCACGCCCGTCCTCGAACTCGACGAGCACGTTGCTCGGCTTGAGGTCGCGGTGGATGACGCCCTTGCCGTGGGCGTGCTGCACCGCCTCGCACACCGTGATGAAGAGTTCGAGGCGTTCGTCGATGCCGAGCCGCTCGCGATCGCAGAACTTCGTGATGGGCTCGCCCTTGACGTACTCCATCACGAAGTACGGGCGACCATCGGAGGTGGTGCCGCCGTCGAAGACCCTTGCGATCGACGGATGGTCCATCACCGCGAGGGCCTGACGCTCCGCGGCGAAGCGGTTGACGACCGCCTGGGTGTCCATCCCCGGCTTGATGACCTTGAGCGCCACCCGCTGGATGTGCGGCTCGCGCCGCTCCGCGAGATAGACCACGCCGAAGCCGCCTTCACCAAGGATCGCGAGCAGCCGGTAGGGACCGATCGAGCGGCCGATCGCGGCCCCGCCCGCCGCCGCGCCGATCGAGACCCCCGATTGGAATGTCGAACTCGGCGACTTCGGCAGGTCGATCGTCGCCTCCGGCTCGCCACCACCGCCGGACTTCCGGTCGGGAACGAGGTCTTCGGTGGGCTGCGGATCGCTCATGGGTTCGGCAAGGGAATCGGACCGCGGGAGGAACTCCGAGTCTATCGATCGAGGCGCTTCACTCCGCCGTCCGCGGGCAGGAACCGTGGGCCGACAGCGCTCTTCGTGGCCCCAACGCACACGACCCCGGCCGCGCGGGCCGGGGTCGTGGGAGCGAGTTGCCACACCTCCGTCGGGAAGGGGGACTCACCAGATCGGATGCCGGCGACGGACTGGTCGCCAGCCGGTTCAGCCGCGGCGACGCCGCGAGCCCGCGAGGCCGGCGACGCCGAGGAGGGCGATCGCGCCGGGGGCGGGAACCGGGAAGATGATGTTCACTCCGCTGATATCGGCGCCGGTCACGGTCACCGCGATGTCGTCGATGTACGCGAAGTTGGTCGCGAGATCGCCCGCGTACATGCGGACCTCGATGATCAGCGAATCACGGGTGCCGCCGGCGGAGTCGAAGGTCCACGAGTGGGCGAGGTTCGACCACACGGTGGCGCCGGAATAGGTGCTGTTGCCACCGGCCGAACCCTCGTAGGAGTCGATCCCGTCGGCGGCCACGCCGTAGTGACCCCAGATTCGGACCGACGGCGACGCATCGGGCGTGTTGTCCCACGCCCAGAAGCTGGCGTCGATCACGTCGCCGTCCTGAAGGCCCGTGATCCACGCCACGAAGGCCTGCGGCGTGCCGCCAAGAGGCTCCTCATAGAGGAACAGCGACGCATTGCCGCTGTGGACGAGGCCAGGGTCACCAGCGACATAGTTCACGGCGTTCATGTTGCCGCCGAACGATCCAAGGATGGTGCCGCCATCCTCCCAGTCGTAGGTAGCGGAAGTAACTTGGGCCGAAGCCGACCCGACCACCGCCGCGAGCGCAGCGACGCCACAGAGCGAACGAAGCATGTCTTTCTCCTGTCTGAGGGGAAACGGGGAACGCAAGGGGTTGGGAGCAGGAACTCCCGCCGACCGGGAAAGTCGACGCGGAAAAGGTACTTCGCGTCTCCCCCATGGCAAACCGGAATCGCCGGGCCGTCCCGAAAAAACCGTAAATGTGCATCGTGTTCAAGGTTGGGCCGCACAACCCAACCCGCGATCGGACGATCCAGGCGTCGCCCGCTTGACCGACGGCCGCCCAACCCACCGCAGACGACCCCCAGGGAGTCCACTCGTGAAGACCTACCGCCACCGGTCCCCTGCTGCCGCCGCGACTCGCGATCAGCAGTCGTCGAGTTCGACCGCGCTGGCCGCCCTGGCGGCCCTGACGTTCGGATCCTCGAGCCTCGCGGCCTCGCCGCCCGACCCGATCGCGGCCTGGGACGCGATCCGCACGCTCGCCGGTCCCGAGGGCGCGGCCTCCTGGGACGCCGATCTCGACGGCGATGGCGCTCCCGACACAGTCGTCTCCTACCGCCTGATCGGTGGCGGGACGGCGCTGGTCGAGACGCTCTTTGCCGGAACCGGCCACGAGATGGAGACGATCCATCACCTCGATCGACGCGCCGAGGGCACGCGGCTTCTCTGCACGCACTACTGCGGCGCCGGCAATCAGCCGCGGCTCCTGATGACCGGCGGAGATCTCGCCCCCGACGGCGACTCGTCGCCGACGCTCGTCTACACCTTCCTCGACGCCACCAATCTTCCCGATCCCAACGCCGTGCACATGAACGGCGTGACCTTCACCTTCCGCGGCCCCGACCGGATCGATGCGGCGTGGACGGTCGCCAGCCAAGGCGTGACGGGTCCGCATGCCACGTTCGCGATGACGCGGCGCGATGCCGCCGCATCGTCCGCGAAGTCCCCCGAGGAACCACCAATGACCAAACCCGAAGACGCGGGCGGCGACGCCTCGATCGACGCGCTTCCGAAGTTCGCGATTCTCATGCTCGAGGACGACGACGCGTGGGCGAAGCTCCCACCCTCGGAGCGCGACGCGTTGCTTGCCAAGTACGGCGCGTTCGTGCAGGGACTCGCGGCGCAGGGACGCTTCGTCTGGGGCACGCCGCTTGGTCGCGAGACGGTGCTGCTCGCCGGACCGCCCGGCTCGACGTCGCGTTCGGAGATCGCTCCTCGGAAGGACGTGCTCACCGGGATCTTCGTGATCCGTGCGAAGGATCTCGCCGAGGCGGAGTCGATCGCGCGGGAGTGCCCGGCGCTGCTGCACGGCGAGCGGGTGCTGGTGCGGCCGGCAAGCCACTAGGCAAGAAGAGGAGTAAGGAGAGAGGAGAGAGGAGAGAGGAGAGAGGAGAGAGGAGAGAGGGGAAAGGAGAAAGCAGAAC
>JBMTTG010000145.1:0-7676 GCA_049449095.1 Phycisphaerales bacterium
CCGAGCGCTACAACCCGATCACCGGCGAGGTCCTCAACCACATCCACTTCCGCTTTCCGGATGGCACCTCGATCGAGAAGGCGTTCACCTACGACTGGCGGCTCTGGGGACTCGCCGAGCTTCAGGACTGCCTTCGCGATGCGGGATTCGGCACGGTCGAGGTCTACTGGGAGGGCACGACCGAGGACGGCGGGGGCGATGGAAACTTCAAGCCCAGCCGCAAGGGGGACGCGTGCCTCGGGTGGATCGCGTACCTGAGCGCCTGCGACTGAGCCGTCCGGCCACCGCTATCATCGCGCCATGCTTGAGAGCCTTCCCGCCGGCGCCGTCGCCGACCCCGCGTTGGCGATCCGGATCGGAGAGGCGCTCGGCGAGGTCGAGTCGATCTTCGATCGCCAGCTCGAGAGCGACTTCCCCGCGGTCAACGAGCTCTGCCGCCACGTCGAGCGCTACCGCGGCAAGCGGCTGCGGCCGGTGCTCACGCTGCTCTCGGGGCTCGCGGCCGCCGACGGCGACGCGGAGCGTGGCCTGACTTCGCGGCACGCCACGCTCGCGGCGGTCATCGAGATGATCCACATGGCGACGCTCGTCCACGACGACGTCCTCGACGAGGCGGACGTGCGTCGGCGCGGCGCCACGGTCAACCGGCTTCGCGGCAACGAGACCGCGGTGATGCTCGGCGACTACCTCATCTCGAACGCGTTCCACCTCTGCTCGAGCCTCGGCGATCCCACGATCAACCTCGAACTCGGCGCGACGACCAACACCGTCTGCGAAGGCGAGCTGCTGCAGCTGCACCATCGCGACGACCTCTCGCTCGACGAGCGCACCTACCTCGAGATCGTGCGCCGCAAGACCGCGGCGCTGGTGGGGATCTGCGGCCGGCTCGGCGCGAGGCTTTCGGGCGCGAGCGTCGAGGTGCAGCAGGCGCTCGAACGCTTCGGCGAGGCCGCAGGGATCGCCTTCCAGATCCAGGACGACCTGCTCGACCTTGCCGGCGATCCCGAAGTGGTCGGCAAGACGCTCGGCCGCGATCTCGAGAAGGGCAAGATGACCCTGCCCGCGGTCCTGCTCTTCGCCGCCGCGGGCGGTCGCGAGCGGGAGGTCGCGCTTTCGGCGATCCTCGCCCGCGATGCGGTCTCGCTGCGGGCGCTGCTCGAGCAGCGGGGTGCGGTCGACGCGGCCCGGGCCCGCGCCGCATCCTTCGTCGAGGACGCCAAGCGGGCGCTCGAGGCGGTTCCCGACTCGCCGGCGCGGGAACTGCTCCGGTCGCTCGCCGACGCGGTGGTCGCCCGGTCGTTCTGACCGATTCCGCGGTGCGGTCGACCGCGGCGTCCCCTTCTCGGGCAAGTTGCGGCGCGGATCGGGCGCGGTCGCCGATAGCATCGCTCCGTCCGTGTCCCCGGAGATATGCCATGGTCCGCCCGATGTCCACGCTGCTCGCGTCATCCCTGCTTCTCGCCCTCGCGACGGAGGCTTCGGCCCAGTCCGCGACCGGGCCGGGGGCGACACCGCCCGCCGCGGCGGCGCCGGCGTTCGAGCCGGCACCGCGCGAGTGGCTCGATCGGCTTCCGCGGGACGATCGCAGCGCCCTCGAGCCGCTGCTCGGCTTCGAGGCGCCGAGCCTGCCCGCCGAGGCGATGTGGATCGGCGCCGGGCCGAAGAGCCTCGCGGACCTGCGGGGCAAGGTCGTGGTGCTGCAGTCCTTCACCACCAAGGGAAGCGGGAAGCGGATCGCCGAGAAGCTTGCGGCTACGCTCGAAAAGGCGGCGCCGGGAGACGCGACGGTGCTGCTCGTGCATACGCCCGACGGGGCCGACAAGGCCGCGACGATCCTCGAGCGTCAGCCGCTGCCATGGCCGGTGCTTCTCGACGCGCAGGGCGCCGCGTGCGACGTCTTCGGCTTCTACCGCCGTCCGGCGAACGTCGTGATCGACAAGCAGGGCAACGTGCGCTACGCCGGCCTCACCGATCGGGGGGTCGTCGAGGCGATCCGCACGCTCGAGAAGGAGTCCTTCGACGCGGATCTGCCGGCGCGGAAGCGCGACGCGCCCGCCGCGGTCGCGGCGGTCGAGTGGCCGGTCTTTCGCAATCCCGTCGGCCGCGCCCGCGACCTGCGCGGGCAGCGGGCCCCGGCGTTCGCGGTCGAGCGCTGGATGAGCGACGAGGATGCGCCGGGGCAGCGGCTGCTCGTCGTCGACTTCTTCGCGACCTGGTGCGGGCCCTGCATCGCGGCGGTGCCGCACATGCGGTCGCTCGCGCAGGCGTATCCGCAGGACGTCTGCGTGATCGGGCTGACCGACGAGAGCAAGGGCAAGTACGACACCGGCATGATCAAGATCGGCATGAAGACCCGCGACTTCGGCTATGCGATCGCGAGCGATCCGCAGGGCCGGTTCAAGAGCGGCTTCCAGGTCTCGGCGATCCCGCACGTCGCGATCGTCTCGCCCGACGGCATCGTGCGATGGCAGGGCCATCCGCAATCCCTCGACGATGCGGCGATCCGCAGCCTGATCACCGCGAACCGCCAGTCGTTCTCGGCGGCGGCGGCGGGCGCTGCGGCCGGTGCCACGGCGCCGCCGGCGCGCTGGGGCCGTGGCGGGCGGAACTGAGCGGAGCGAGCGCGATCAGCGCCACGCGACGAGCGCGGCGTTGTCGATCAGCCGGACCATCGGCAGTCTTGCGGCGATGAGGGCGCGGGTCGGCCTTCGCAGGTCCGCGACGGGCATCAGCGTCTCGGCATCGCGGACGGCGGCGTACTCGATCTCGAGGCCGTGATGCTCGAGCGTCTCGCGCATGAGCCGCTCGGCGGTCTCGGGATGCTGCGCCGCGTGCGCGACCTGCAGCGCTCGGGAGAGCCCGCGGGCCCGCTCCCGCGAGTCCGCGTCGAGATAGCGATTGCGGCTGCTCATCGCGAGACCGTCGGACTCGCGGATCGTCGCACCCCGGACGATCGAGAGGCCGGGCCAGCGAGGCGAGGTCGACGCGGCGTCCTCCTCGACCATCGATTCGATGAGCCGCAGTTGCTGGAAGTCCTTCTCGCCGAACACCGCGGCGCTGGGCCGAAGCAGGTCGAAGAGTCGCGCGACGACCTGGGCGACGCCCGCGAAGTGGCCGGGCCGGCAGTGGTCCTCGAGCCCCGGCGCGGTGGCGACCGCGGGCAGCGTCATCGCCTCCGCCTCCGCTCTCGCCGCCTCGGCGCCGCGCGGATAGAGATCCGCGACCGAGGGCGTCCAGCACGCCGCGGCGCCGCAGGACTTCGCGATGGCCAAGTCCGCCTCGAGGGTGCGGGGATATCGATCGAAGTCCTCGCCCGGACCGAACTGCGTCGGGTTCACGAAGATCGAGACGACCGTCGGTCGGCCGGTCGATGAGGCGAGCCGAATGAGCGAACCATGCCCTTCGTGCAGCGCGCCCATCGTGGGCACGAAGCAGGCACCGTGCCAGGACGCGAGCAAGGAGGGATCGTCGATCTGCTGCATGGACGCGATCGGAACGGGCGAAGTGCGAGTGCTGCTCGAGAGTTCCAGTTCACCAGAACGCGAGTGCCACGCCGGCGGCCATCAGGCCCGCGGCGAGCAGGAGCATGGCGCCGCGACTCTGCGGGCCCGCCTTCATCGAGGCGATGCCGATCACGACCGAGGCCGCGATCGCCACCGCCGACCACGGCAGGAGCGAGGCGGTCCGTTCGTCGCGGACCGCGTCGAGCCGCCCGCCAAAGGTGCCCTCCGGATCCATCGGGCGATCCGCGTCGGGGGCCCATCCATTGGGAAGAAGCGGTATCAGCCGCTCGGGGTTCTCGACGTCGCCTCGTGCGAACACCCAGGCCGTCTCGCCCTGCCACGGGAGCGGCGCGTAGCCGCCGACCGAGTCGCTCGCGCCCTCGACGAGCGGTTGCCGCCGCCAGTACTCGATGGCCACGCGATCGCCGGGTGCGACGCCATCGCCGCGCTCGACGCGATCGACGAGCAGGATCGCCGTGAACGATCGCTCGTCGAAGCGGTTGGTGACGTCTCGCACGATCGAGATCGACTCGACGGTGCCATGCACGATCACTTCGGCTCGCGAGGCAAGATCCTCGCGAGTCAGCGGAAACGCCTCCGTCGCGATGGGCAGTTCCGGCGAGCCTCCGAGCGGCGGCAGTGGGCCCTGCGGCGACGCGGGGGCGGAGGAGGCCGCGAGCAGCATCGCGATCCACGCAACCGCGCCGGCGAGGCCGGTCGTTCCAAGGGATCCTGTTCGCGAAGGCAAGGCGTGCACGGAGGTGTCCGAGGGGATTGAACCCGCTGCATGCGGTCGCCGCAACCGGAGCGGAGATCGGTTCGCCCCTAGACTCCCACGGCAATCGCGGCGTGGCTGCGACAGAACTCACCATGTCGAATCTGAAACCAGCCTGCTTGGAGCCGTCGTCGTGAGCGGTCTGGCCGATCCTCTCGACGCGGCCCGTTGGAGCGTTCCGCCGACGTCGTCCCGCCTGCTCGCCTGGCACGATGCCGCGATGCCGCCGGATCCTCGAACCGTGGTCGAGGCGGCTTCGCGCGTCGGCCTCGCGATCGAGTCCGTCGAGACGCTCGAGTCGGGGCCTCCGGTGGCGTGGACGGTCTTGGCCCGTGAAACGGGAGCGCCGCCGTGGGTGCTGTGGTGCGAGCCGACCGCCGGCGGCGAGGTGCCGCCCTCGGCCGTCGAGTCGCGTTGGATCATCGGCCTCGAGACGCTGATCGCGCCGCCGGGGCTCGACGAGTCCGCGTCGCAGACGTTGTCGCGTCATCGGGTCATGAAGCAGTGGCTGCATGCCGCCGGCGCGACGTCGGCGCTCCTCGATCCGACGACCGGACGCTGGCTCGACGCGGCGGAATGGTCGGAGGATCGATCGCGCGACTCGCGCGCCTCGCTCGAGGAGCTCTGGTGCGTGCGTGCGCACCGTCGGCCGGGCGCCTCGCTCGTCTGGCTGTCGACCGAGGGGCTGCATCGCTGCGGAAGGCCGGAGCTCGAGCTCTTGGAGATCCCCGAGGCGCTCGCGGCCGCCGGCGCGGCGGGGCTCGACGGCGGCGCGGCGCTGCTGCTTGAATCACCGCCGCCGCCCGAGACGCCATGGCGTATCGGTCCTGCGAGCGAGGTGTCGCTCGAGCGGCTCGAGGAGGTGCTGCCGGCGCTCCCGGCGTCGGCGCCGGGATCGCTCGAGGATCGTCGCCGGCTCGACCTCGACGCCTCGGTCGAGGCGCCGATCGCCGTCGTCTGCGCGTCCGAGCGTCGCGGCACCTACCGCCGGCTTCCGGTCCCGCCGATCGAACTGCTCGAGCAGGTCGGACGCGGCGAGGTGGGTCTCTATCGCAGCCGCCACGAGGTTGCGCGGTTGCGGCGCCTCGTCGCGGAGCAGGCGGGATTGCTCGATCGGATCGCACGATCCATCGAGTCCGGGCGTGATGGCCTTCGCGCGCTCGTGTCGACGTCCGCCGTCGGGGCGGACACGCACGAGTGGGCCGAACTCGTCGGGGCCGCCGCGGAAGGCTGGTTCGTGCAGCCGGTCGATCTCGCGGGCCGGGCGGTCGTTGCGGCACCCGCTTCGATCGCCGGCATCGGCTCGATCGCGGACTGGCAGGTCGAACTCGAGGGACGGCGATTCGGCCCCGACGAGGCGGCCTCGCTCGAGGCGGCGCTCGAGGCGTCCGTGCGGCCGTCGTCGGTGGGGGAGTCGACGCCGTGAGTGCGCCCGCGCCCAGCCCGGACGAAACCCCGGGGGCACTCGACGCGGTCGAGGCCGCGCAGGTGGAGGCGACCCTCGCCTCGGCGGCGAGCGTGCATCGCGTCTCCCGCATCCTGCGGACGGCGGGCGCGGTGGCGGTCGCGCTCTCGCTGCTCGCGGGGCTGGCGATGGCCGTGGCCGTGCTGACCTCGGGCTTCGAGGGCTGCGACACGGAGCCGAGCGTCCCGGCTTCGGGGGCGATACGCTCCACCGAGCCATGACCGCCTTCGATCGACGACTCGATAGATCGCTGCTGCTCCTGCTTCTGTCCCTCTCGCTGCTCGCGGCATCCTGCGGCGGGCATCGGGTTCGTGGCCGCGTGGTCGAAGGCGACTTCGACTTCATCACCGTGGTCTCCGGAAGCGATTCGCGCCTCGCCTCGCAGGGGATCGGCAGCACCCGCATCACCTTCACCCGCGACCCCGGGCGGCTCAACGCCCAGCAGGTCGGCTCGGGAGTCTCCGACCCGGAGGGCTCCTTCGACATCGAGATCGACGCGTTCGGCGCCGGCTGGATGAGCGAGGAGTGGCTCGTGCGGGCCGTCCGCTCGCGATTCGGCTTCGCCGAGGGCACGGTTCGGCTGCCGAAGCCCCACAGCGACGAGCAGTTGCTGATCACGATCCGCCGCGCGTCGCCGGAGGAGGTGCTCGACTTCGAGCGGCGTCCGTCGGGCCGCGGCGAGGACCTCTATCGCGAGGCGGAGCAGTGGCGGACGCCGTAGCGCTCCGCGCACGCCCGCGGGTCCGCTATCGCTACCGGGTGCGTCTGGCGGGTCTGCTCTTCCTCGCGGTCACGCTGCTGCTCGGCGTGGCGGCGGCGACCCGCCCCAACAACCTGCTCGTCTGGATCTTCGGGCTGATGCTCGGCTCGATCCTCGTCTCGGGCGTCGTGTCCGGCTTCATGCTCATGAAGCTCTCGGTGCGTCGCCTCGATCCGAGGCGCGCTGTGGCGGGCGAGCCGGCGAAGCTTCGCTACGAGGTCGTCAACCGCTCGAAGGCGTGGAGCGCCTTCGGGCTCTCGATCCGCGAACGGCCCGTCGGCGGCGTCGAAGGATGGGATCGCTTCTGCGAACCGGCCTCCGCGGGTCTCGTGCACGTCGGCCCGGGCGAGACCATGCACGCGGAGACGTGGATCCTGCCGCGAAGCCGCGGTCGGATGGCCTTCCGGGAGTTCGACGTGTCGAGCCGCTTTCCGTTCGGGCTGATCGAGAAGGTGCTGCGGATCGAGCACGACTACGAGGTGCTCGTGCATCCGCGGGTCCTGCCGGTGCGGGCGGGCGTGCTCGCGGGGCTCCGGTCCGGGCGCGGCGGTGGGCTCGACGCCTCCCCGCGGCCGGGCGACGGCGAGGAGTTCTTCGGCCTGCGCGACTATCGCCCGGGCGACAGCATCCGGCAGATCGCCTGGAAGCGCCTCGCGGGGCTCGGCCGGCTCGCGACGATCGAGCGATCGACGAGCGGTCCGCCGCGGCTCGTCGTCTCCCTCGATCTGCGCACGCCGACGGCGAACCTGCGTTCGGGCGAGATCGCCCCGCGCGAACTCGAGGAGCGGGCGATCACGATCGCGGCCTCCCTCGCCGCCGAGTCGATGCGCCACGGCTACGAGGTCGGCCTCGAGGTGCTCGGGCTCGAGGCGCCGCGGCTTCCGGTGCGAAGCGGACACTGGCATCTCGAGCGGATGCTCGGCGCGCTCGCGGCACTCGGCCTCGACCAGCCTCGGATCGCGGCACGGGCGGCGGCGGTGCCGGTGCGCACGGTCCGCGCGACGATCCACCCGGTCCATCCGGCGCGACTCGATCGCGACGCGTCCGAGGACGGCTGGACGCTCGTGGCCACGCAGTTCGATCGGATCGTCGAGGCTCCGTCGGAGGCGGCGCGATGAAGCCGCTGCGACGGGTGCGCCTGGAGCTGCTCGTGCTCGCGGAGATCGCGATCGC
>JBMTTG010000146.1:0-7641 GCA_049449095.1 Phycisphaerales bacterium
TGCAACTCGGCCCCTTCGACATCGACCTTGAGAAAGTCGGGGGGCCTGCGAACGCTCGCAAGCATGTCGAGCGTCAGAACCGGAACGGTGAGCCGCGTGCGCACGCCACCGGAGGTCGAGCGAGCACGCACATCCGCCAACGAATTCGACGCTCTCCCACGCGCCGCGATCGTGAACTCGGCGAGGTCGAATCTCGAAGCGATCGCCACCGACAGCACATCGATGCGGAACCCTCGATTCGGTTCGAGTCGAGAGGTTCGCCGAATCAGGTCGGCCAGAAAGGGATCCGGTTCGACCGCCAAGACCTTCGCGCCACGGGAGGCCGCGGCGAGGGAGAAGACTCCAACGTTCGCGCCGAGATCCCAGACCTCTTGTCCTGCAGCGATGAACCGCTCCGCGACGCGGGTCAAGACGGATCGGATCGGACCCGGACGCAGATAGTGGAGCGCTGCGTCAGGAGACACGACGATCGGCGCGCCGCCGAACTCTTGACCAAGATGGCGACGCAGGGATCGACCTCGACACAGCCGCTCCAGTGCGCGGCGGGCGAAACCCGGAGTTCTCATGGGCTCGCTCCTGTCCGATCTCGATCAGGCGAACCGAGTGCGTCCCGGCACCGGGATCACCGGCTCGGGCAGCGGCCCCCACTCGAGCGTCGCCGGGCCGAGCACCTGCTCGGACTTCATGAGCTGATCCCAGGTCAGCTGCTGCCCGGTGTAGGCGGCGTCGCGTCCCATGATCGACATGAGCGTGCTCTGGACCATGAAGTCGCCGTCGTTGAGCGGCTTGCCGTCGCGGATCGACTTGAAGAGTTCCGCGTGCTCGACGTCGTACATGTTCGGCGTGGGGCCGGAGTAGGACCACTTCGCCCCGCCGCCCGCGGGCTCGATGCGGGTGGTCTGCGGCGCCCAGCCGTTGATGAAGGCGAGGCCCTTCTGGCCCGCGACCCAGTCGGTGTTGTCGTTGGCGCAGTTGGCCTGCTGACGGCAGGTGAGGAAGCTGCGGGAGCCGTCGGCGTACTCGTAGATCGCGGTGAAGTGGTCGAAGACGTCGCCACGCTCGGGGCCGGAGCGGTTGCCGCGGCCGCCGAGGGCGACGCACTTGACCGGCGTCTCGTTGTTCTTCGCCCAGTTGAGCTTGTCGACGCTGTGGCACGCCTGCTCGACGATGATGTCGCCGGCGAGCCAGTTGAAGTGCCACCAGTTCTTCAACTGGAACTCCATGTCGCTCCAGTCGGGCTTGCGGGCCTGCACGCCGAGCGGCCCGCTGTGATAGGTCGAGTGCGCCGAGACCACGTCGCCGATCTCGCCGTCGAGGATGCGGCCGTAGACCGCCCGTTCCGGCGAGCTGTAGCGCCAGCAGAATCCCGAGACGAGCGAGAGACCCTGCTCCTTCGCGGCCTTCGCGGCGGCGATCACCTTCTTCGCGCCGGGCACGTCGACGGCCATCGGCTTCTCGGTGAAGACGTGCTTGCCCGCGGCGACCGCCTTCTCGAGCTGCGCCGGCCGGAAGCCCGGCGGCGTCGCGAGGATCACCACGTCGATGTCGGTCGCAAGGAGCTTGTCGATCGCATCGAAGCCGACGAATCTCCGCTCCTCCGCGACGAGCACGCGATCCGGATCGCTGTTCTCCTCGAGCTGCGTGATCGCCCGCTCGATGCGATCCGGGAAGACGTCGCCCATCGCCCAGATCACCACACCCGGATCGGCGTTGAGCGCGTTCGCCGCGGCGCCGGTTCCGCGCCCGCCGCAGCCGAGCAAGCCGACCTTGATGCGATCGTCCGCCCGCACGCTGCCCCACACCGGCGTCACCAGCGGAAGCGCCGAGATCGCGGCGGCGGTGCGGACGAAGCTGCGTCGGTCGACGGATCCGTGGGTCGGTTCGCTCATGGGGGTCGTCTCGTTCGAGGTGTCTTGAGAGGCTCGATCTGAACTCTGATGCGATCAGGGACGCCGGCGAGCGTCAGGGGTTCTCGCAGAGTACGCGGAATCCGATGAAGCTCCCGTCGCAGAGCCACCACACGCTCTTGGGGAACTGCGGATCGGACTTGTTCCAGTCCTTGGTGTAGGGGCGGAAGTGGCCGCAGGTGATCTCCGAGGGCGGCATCAGGAAGTCGCCGCCGACGAGGGCCCCCTTCCGATCGTCGGTCGCGCACCACTCCGCGACGTTCCCGAAGAGGTCCGAGAGCCCGAGGGCGTCGGGCTTCTTCAGGCCGACTCCGTGGGTGGTGCCGCCGGAGTTGGCGTCGGTCCAGGCGTAGGCGTCGAGCTGATCGGCCGGGATCTTCGCGGCCGCGCAGATCTGCTCCCATTCCGCGAGCGTCGGCAGGCGGAACTTCTTGCCGGTCTTCACCGAGAGCCACTCGCAGAAGTAGGTCGCCCCGCGATAGGAGATCGAGATCGCCGGATAGCCGTTGTGGCCGAAGCCCCGGTCCGCCGCCACGTAGGGCTTGCTCGGCCTCGTGACCGCATCGGCCTCGGGCGTCGAGAGGCCCGCTTCCTGATCGGTGCCGAAGACGAAGACGTCGTACAGGTCCCAGGTGATCTCGGTCCGCGACAGATGGAAGAGCGGCTTGCCGTCGGGCCCCGGCACCGGAAGCAGTTCGATGTCGACCGTGGAGCCCGGGACCTTCACGACGGTCGGCTTCTCGGGAGCCGTCGACGGCGCCTGAGCGGCCGCCGCTTCGTCGACCCGTGCCGAGGCCGAGACGCTCACCGAGACCAGCAAGGCGGGAAGAAGCAGACCGGCGGCGAATCGCCTCGAGGCTGAGCGCGTCATGTCGATCGGGGACTCCAGCAGCGCGGGGCATCCGCGCCGTCGTCACACGCTACCGCCATGCGGACCCGGATGAAAGCGCACGGCGACCGAGATCGTGATCAACCGCCGCAGGGTCCCCAGCCGTTGAGCAGAAGGCCAAGGTCGGCACCGTTGACCACACCGTTGCCATCGAGATCCGAACGGTCGCTCGCCTGCCCCCACTCGATGAGCACCAGACCGAGGTCCGCGCCGTTCACCTCGCCGTCGAGGTTGATGTCGCCGACGCAGGAGGACACCTCGCCGCAGTCGAGCCCGACGATCGCGAGATCGTCGATCGCCGCCTCGACGAGCGAACCGGCGCCGAGGTCGCGGGCGATGAAGCGAAGCCGCATGGATCCGGTCGGCTCGAGGAAGTCCGCGATGCGGAAGCTCTTCTCCACCCACTGCCCGGCGTTCTCGGAGACCAGTTCGAGCAGGACCCACGACTTGCCGCCGTCGTTGGAGATCTCGATCGGCATCGAGTCCTCGTTGGGACCGGCGCCGGCGTTGTTGGAGTACCAGCGGGCGTACTCGACCCGGGGCTCGAACAGTCCCTCCGCGTCGAGGATCGGCGAGATCAGCGTGGTGACGCCGCCATCGACATCGTTGAAACCCGCGCCCTGCCCGGACTGATGCTGGCCGGTCACGAAGCAGAAGACGCCGTTCTCGGTGTGGTCCGCGCCCGGCTGCGCGGAGGTGCCGACGGGAATCACCCGCTCCCAGACTCCAGAGGTGGCGGTGTCGCCGGCGACGCCTGCGATCCAACCCGTCTCGGTCTCGAGGGTGTCGAGATCGGCGATCGAATCGGCGGCGACGAGGGCCGTCACCGCGCTCCCCGCGGGCGACGTCGAGATCTCGCCGGTCGTCGCCAGCACACGGAACGAGTAGGACACGTTCTCGGCGCACTCCATCGCCGGGAAGGAAGCGAGGAACCTGCCCGGCGCGATCTCGGACATCGCCGAGGTCGAGGTGCCGCTCTCGCGGGAGAGGATCAGCCGTGCCGACGAGGGATCGATCTCGAAGCCGTCGCCCGCGACGATCTCGACCTCGATCGATTCGCCCGCGGGATCGAGCATGGTCGGCAGGCCGTCGGGGAACGACCACGTCGCGACCTGCGGCTCGAGCTTCACGACGAACAGGCCCCGCTGCATGTCGCTCGCGATCACCGTGCCCGAGGGGAAGTACGGGAACACGCTCCAGCAGCCGTTGTAGCCGCTGGCGTCGGACTCCGGATAGGTGTCGAACATCGCCATCTCCGACGGCTGCGAAGGCACGGAGACGTCGTAGATCCTCACGCCGCTGCGGTAGTTCGCCGCGAAGAGGCGGTCGCCGACCACGTAGGCGTTGTGGGTGGTGGCGGGGTTGTCGTTGGTGGCCGGCCCGAGGTAGACCGGATTCGCGAGGTCCGAGACGTCGACGAGATGGATGCGGCTCGACACGCCGAAGTTGATCTCGTCCTGCTCGTCGAGGGTGAAGAGCGTGGTGCCGTCGGCGGAGAGCCAGCCCTGATGGCAGTAGGCCGCCTGCGGATACTGCAGCCGCGCGACGCTCACGATCGCCGACTTGTTCGTCACGTCGAGGATGTCGACGCCGGTCTCGGTGCTGCCGCCGTTGTAGCCGCCGAAGCAGAAGGCGATCTGGCGACCCGCGTTGGGACCGTCGGTGAAGGTCACGATCTGCGCATCGTGCACGTAGCGGTCCGACCACGATCCGACCTGCGGCGGATTGACGGGATCGGCGTTGAGGTCGTAGATGCGAAGCCCGTTGCTTCCCCCGCCGCAGCGGTAGAGGTAGCCCGACACCTCGTCGATGGCGACGTTGTGACTTGCCGCGGTGCCGCCGGCGGTCTGCTGACCGGCCAGCGTGACGACCCCCGAGTCGATCTGCGACAGGTCGAAGATCTGGATGCCGCCGCCGCCTTCGCTGACGACGTACGCGTACTCCCCGAACACCTTCATGTCGCGCCAGAGGCTCGTCGGCCCGGTGAGGAACGCCACGACCTGCGCGTTGCCGGGGTTGGTGACCTCGGCGAAGCCAGTGCCGTTGTTGAGACCGATGATCGCGTACTCGCGGCCAGACACGCTGGTGTAGCCCCAGCAGTCGTTGCCGCTCGACGTCGCCTGCGAGAACTCCGCCAGCGGCAGCCAGCTCATCAAGGTCGTTCCGTCGCTGCCGAAGAGCCCGCCCGCCACGCCGCCCTGGTCGGCCCGATACGCCTCGGCCCGGATCGGGGGCTCGACGCCACGCGCCTTCGGGTCATCCTCGTGGGCGAGCGCCGGTCCGGTGAGCACCGCTGCGGCGGCGAGGACTTCGAGGGCGCGAAGGCGGACATCAGCCATGAACGAGGCTCCAGCGCGGGCCAGGGGCGACCAGCGATCCGTCCTCGACGAACCGGGACGCGGCCGAGACGATCGACTCGTACGTCCGAGTTGGACGACGGTTCCGCCGATCGTCCAGCCCGGCCCCCTCCAAGACTACCCCCACTTCGCGGCCTGCCCAATGGGATCCGCCGCTTCCGCCCGTGGTCGAGGTCAAGCCGGACGCCGGTCGCCCCGCCGAAGGTCCGATCAGCGTGTTCCCGGATCGAGCCAGCGAGCCTCGGGCCCCGGCCCGTCGAGCGAGCGGAGGAAGGCGAGGAGCGCCGCGGACTCTTCGTCGGAGAGTCCCAGCGGCACCAGCACCTGCTCGCGATGGTGGTCGAGCTGCACCGCGCCTTCGAGCGTCGAGTAGAAGCGAACCACCGACTCGAGGTCGGGCATCTGTCCGGCATGCATGTAGGGCGCCGTGCGGCCGACGTGCCTCAGGCTCGGCGTGCGGAACGCGCCCCAAGTCTCCGGGCTGACCGCGAGGGTGGCGACCCGGAGTGCGGCGGCACCACTCGGATCGTCGCTGTGCCGCCCCGCTGCGTTGAAGGCGTCCTCCTTGACGATCCTCGCGCCGAGAAAGCGGCCCGCGTCGCTCGGCATGCCGCCGCCGGGTGTCGGCACGCCCACAAGATGAAACTCGCCATCGGAGAGCATCGGACCTTCGTGGCACTGGATGCAGCCCGCTCGCCCAACGAACAGCCGCAGCCCCGCGACCGCCTCGGGCGAGAGCGCCGCGAGCGATTCGCGATCGCCTTCCTTCAGTCCCCGCACGAACCGATCGAGCTTCGTGTCGCCGCCCCGAAGCCGCCGCTGATACGCCGCGAGCGCCTTGCCGAGGTTCGCGAAGCAGGCGTCGATGACCTCGCGATCCTCCTCCGAGAGCGAAGCCCACGCCTGCACGGCGGGATCGTTCGGGTCGTCCGCGATCGGCCTCGCCTGCTCCGGCAGCGCGTCGAGCCACGCGACCGACGGGGCGGGACGGAAGGTCGATTCGTAGATCGCGCGCAGTTCCGGGTCCGCGAGCACGGTCTTCACGATCGCGGTGCGGTCGCCATCCATCTCGAAGGATCGCTCGAACGGCTGCAGCGCCTGCGACCACAGCGAGTCGGCGCGGCCGTCCCAGGTGAGCCAACGCTGGTGCGCCGAGTCGAGGACGGTCGGAGCATTGCGAAGGCCCTTCCCGGTTCCGACCGAGATCGCCCGGCCATCGGTGAACGCCTTCGCGGGCTCGTGGCAGGTGGCACACGAGACGGATCCGTCGCCGGAAAGCCGCGCGTCGAAGAAGAGCCGATGCCCGAGTGCCGCCGCCTCGTCATCGTCGGCGAAGCGATTGGTCGGATCGGCCGGCGGCTCGCCGAGCGGGCCGAGCGCGAGGATCCGCCTCAGTTCGACCGCGGAGAGGCCGAGCTCCGCCGCGAGCTCCGCAGTGGTCGCGGGCGGTGGCGAATCCGTCTCGGCGCGATCGCGGCACGAGGCGATGCAGGCGACGGCGACGGCGGCCAACGCCAATACGCCTCGCCTCACGGGCATCATTCGGCTTCGAGCGTCCACTGCGCCCGCTCCAGAAGGCCATCGTGTTCGACATCGACGAACAGCTCCCACCGTCCACGCATGTGGAAGAGCATGCCCTCGATGCGATAGCGCCCCTCGCCGAGCGCGGTCGTGCGCGGCACGAAGTTCATGCCGTGCCCATGGTGCGGCATGGCGGCATCGGCCGTGACCACGACCGCGTCCCCCGGCGATCGCCCCTCGGCATCGCGGATCTCGACCTCGAGCGTGAACGGTTCGAGCGGGAGGATTCCCTCCGGCCCGCTTCGCCACCGCACCTGCCACGAGCCGCCCGCAGTCAGGCCTTCGCCGAATCGTGCCGCGTCCTCGATGGAAGCCGCCTCGACCGCTTCGGGAACGACGACGTCCTCGCGGACCTGCTCCTCCCCGCAGCCGACGAACGTCGCCGCGATCGACGTCAGCACGAGGAGGCTCGCTCCATGGGGCCACTTCATTCACTGCCTCCCGCACGCTGCCGATTCGACGCTCGCCCAAGGCTGAAGACGACCTTCCACCCGCCGTCTCCCGAGGCGAAGCCCTGCACCCGGTGATTGCCTTGATCGACGACGAGCACCGTGCCGTCATCGCGCAGCGCGAGGCCCGCCGGAAGCCACAACCGTCCGTCGGCGACGCCACGACCGCCGACCGCATGCCGTGTCGAGGCGCCCGACTCGTCGAGGAGCAGCACCGCATCTCGCGTCGGATGGCTGATCGCGAAGCCATGCTCGGTCCAGGCCAATCCTGTCGCATCGCGGCCAAGGGCCGGATCGAGGGGAAGCTCCGGCGCCGCATCGCCGTCGAGCCCGATCCGCACGATCCGGCTCGCGCCGCGATCGAGCACCGCGAGCGCGTCCTCGCGCGGCGAGACCGCGATCGCCACCGCATCCTCGAAACGCCCGCCATCGGCACCCTGGGAGCCCCACACCGCAAC
>JBMTTG010000147.1:0-7544 GCA_049449095.1 Phycisphaerales bacterium
TCGAGGCTTCCCAGCACGGTCTCGGCGCGCTCGACCGTGCCGTCGGGCACCCCGGCGAGCCGTGCGACGTGCAGGCCGTAGCTCCGGTCGGCGCGGCCGGGCTCGATGCGATGCAGGAAGACGATGCGGTCGCCCCACTCCCGCACCGCGACGTTCAGGTTTCGCACCGCGCCGTGCCGCTCCCCGAGCCGGGTGAGCTCGTGGTAGTGCGTCGCCAGCAGCGTCCGGCAGCCTCGGTCGGCGAGCGTCTCCGCGATCGCCCACGCGAGGGCCAGCCCGTCGAGGGTGCTGGTGCCGCGGCCGATCTCGTCGAGCACCACGAGGCTTCGTCGCGTCGCATGGCGAAGCAGGTTCGCGGTCTCGGTCATCTCCACCATGAAGGTCGACTGCCCGCCGTGGAGTTCGTCGCTCGCGCCGATCCGCGTGAAGATCCGATCGCACAGTCCGATCGTCGCGCGGTCCGCCGGCACGAAGCTGCCGGCATGGGCCAGAAGAGTCAATAGCGCCGCCTGGCGGATGAACGTGCTCTTGCCCGCCATGTTGGGGCCGGTGATGAGCGCGAGCGTCGCGGCGCCGGCGGGATCCTCGTCGGTCGCGAGGCCGAGCCGGCAGTCGTTGGGCACGAAGCGGTCGCGCAGCAGCCGATCGAGCACCGGATGGCGACCCTGCGCGATCGCAAGCACGGGCGCGTCGACCATCTCCGGCTCGACCCAGCCGCCGCTCGCGGCGATCTCCGCGAACCCCGCGAGCACGTCGAGCCCCGCGACGAGCCGAGCGACCTCGGCGAGCGCGGCGAGCGAGCCGACCCAGCGCTCGACAAGCGACTCGAAGATCCGCCGCTCGCGCTCGAGGGCGCGGCTCTCCGCATCGAGCGCCTTCGACTCGTAGGCGGAGAGTTCCGGCGTCGTGTAGCGCTCGGCGTTCTTCAGGGTCTGACGCCGCACGAACTCGGCGGGAATCGCCGCGTCGCGGTGGGCGTGGGTGATCTCGACGTAGTAGCCGAAGACCCGGTTGAACCCGATCTTGAGCGAGGCGATGCCGGTCTCGCCCGCGAGCCGCTGCTGATAGGACGCGAGCCACGCATGGCCGTCGCGATGGAGCGAGCGGGCTTCGTCGAGCTCCGCGTCGAATCCGTCCTTGATCGCACCGCCTTCGCGAAGATGGGCCGGCGGAGACTCTTCGATCGCCGCGGCGGTCTCGCGGCAGGCCGCCTCGAGGCTCGCGATCGCGGCATCGAGGCGAGCCGCCTCCTTCGCGAACGCCTCGAGGCCTCGCAGCTCGCCGGCGAGCGCCGCGGCGGCCTCGACCGATCTCGCGAGCGCCGCGAGATCGCGGGGGGTCGCGCGGCGAAGGCCGAGACGCCCGCCGATGCGGGCGATGTCCTGAATGCGGTCGAGGTTCGTTCGCACGCGATCGGCAAGCCGACGATCGGCGACGAGGATCGCGACGCGTCGGTGCCGGGCGCGGATCACGTCGAGGTTCGCGAGCGGATAGCAGAGCCATTCCCGCAAGAGGCGGCGCCCCATCGGGGTGCGGGCCCGCTGCATGATCTCGACGAGCGTGCCCTCGCTGCCGCCGCTGCGCACGGTGCGTTCGACCTCGAGGCTTCGCAGCGCGACCGCGTCGATCTCGAGACGCTCGCCGTCCCGCTCGAGCCGCGGCGGCTCGAGGTGGGCGAGTCGACGCGGGTCGCTGTCGGCGGCATCGCTGTCGGCCGCGGACATCTCGGCGACGTAGCGGAGGATCGCGCCCGCGGCCGCCACCGCGGCGGTGCCCTCCTCGAGTCCGAAGCCCGCGAGCGAGGCGACACCGAAGCGTTCCTTGAGCTTGGCGGCCCCGTCGTCGGCGGTGAAGGTCCAGCCCGGCCGCGCCGTCGGCGCGCAGGGCAGCGATCCGTCGCCCGCGTCGCCGAGCCATGCCCACTCGGGCCACTCGCCGTGGCGACTCACCGGGACGAGCAGTTCCTGCGGGGCAAGCCGCGCGAGGCGATCGCGGATCGAGGCTTCGTCGGCATGTTCGACCCGGAACGAGCCGGTCGAGAGCTCGATCGAGGCGATCGCCCAGCGGGCGTCGCTGCCGCGGCGACTCTCGATGGGAGCCGAGACCGCGGCGACGCGATTGGCGCGGGCGTCCTCGAGAAGATGCTCGTCGACGAGGGTGCCGGGCGTGACCACGCGGGTGACCGCGCGATCGACGACGCCCTTGGCGTCCTTGGGATCCTGGATCTGATCGGCGACCGCGACGCGAAAGCCCTGCTCGACGAGCCGACGCAGGTACTGCTCCGCGGCATGGTGCGGCACGCCCGCCATCGGCACGCCGGGAGTCCGTTCCGTGAGCGTGAGGCCGAGCGCCTTGTGCACGCGGACGGCGTCCTCTCCGAAGAGCTCGTAGAAGTCGCCCATCCGGAAGAAGAGCAGGCAGCCCGGGTGGGCGTCCTTGAAGCGGCGGAACTGCCGCATCGCCGGCGTGTCGAGGGTCGAGAGCAGGCGGTCGCCCTCGGCGGGCGGCACGGAGACCTCGACCACCTCGCTACCGGAGGCGGTCGGGTTCATCTCGCTCGTCGCAGGGCTTGCGGTCACGCCGCGAGTGTACGAACCGCACCCGTCGAGACGGCGCCTCCGGAAACGCAAACGCCCCGCCGGCTGGCGGGGCGCTCGCAGTGGAGCGGATGAGGATCGAACTCACAACCTCCTGAATGCGATTCAGGCGCTCTCCCAATTGAGCTACCGCCCCAACGGGAGGACGGGGAGTATATCGGCGACCCCGGTCGATGCCATCGGTTGGAGACGGGTCGTCTCTCCGATTCGGCGACTCGCGGCCCATCCGGTCTGCGTCCCGCTTCGGGCTCCGGAACCGTGCGGCCGTGACGGGCATGGCGGTACGATCCGCCCCTTGCGTCGTGGAAACCAAGCGGCGGCGAGCAGCAGGGGATGGCGGCGAACGGGATCGCCGCATTCACCGGTCGTCGTCCGCCACCGGCTCGTGGAGAACCCGTGCTCCTGCTCGTCTACTGCCTGCTGATCCTCGTGGTGTCGGTGCTTGGCGGCATGCTTCCGGCGCTCGTCCGGCTCGGGCACCGGCAGATGCAGTTGGCGCTCTCGCTCGTGGCCGGGGTGATGTTCGGCGTGGGGGTCATCCACATGCTGCCCCACGCGATCGTGCTGTGGGGGGAGTCTTCGGCGGCGGAACTCGCCGGCGGCCCGGATCTGCACGGCGGACTCGATCCGATCATGCTCTCGCTGCTGCTCGGGTTCCTGGTGATGTTCCTGCTCGAGCGGTTCCTCTCCTTCCACCAGCACGAGCCGCCCGAGGTGCTGGCCGAGGAAGGCTGCGATCACGGTCATGAGGATCCGCATGCCCACGCCCATGGCCATGCGAAGTCGCCCGCGGGCGGTGCCAACCGAGTGACCTGGCTCGGCGCGATGATCGGCCTCGCCGTCCACACGATCCTCTCGGGCATCGCCCTCGCCGCGAGCGTCGAGGCGGCGCAGTCGCACGGGCACGGCGAGATGTTCGCGGGCTTCGGGGTCTTCCTGGGGGTCGCCCTCCACAAGCCCTTCGATGCGATGACGATCGCGATGCTCATGCGGGCTGCGGGCATCTCCCGCGCGAAGATCCTGCTCGCCAACATCGGCTTCGCGATGATGGTCCCGCTCGGCATCGGGCTCTTCGAGCTCGGCATCTCCGGAAGCCAGGATCAGCTCGCGTGGACGGCGCTCGCCTTGTCGTTCTCGGCCGGCACCTTCCTGTGCATCGCGCTGGCCGACCTGCTGCCGGAACTCAAGTTCCACGACCACGATCGGCTGGCCCTGACGGGCATGCTGATCCTCGGCGTGGCGATCGCGTGGGGAACCGGATGGCTCGAGGCCTCGACCCACGACCACGACCACGGTCACGGGCATTCGCACGATCACGGGCACGACCACTCCCATGATCACGACCACGCGCACGACCACGACCACTGAGTCCCCGGCGACGAGCCCGCTCGACGCCTCGACGAGAACGCCATGAAGGCCGAAACGCTGCTTGCCGAACTCAACCGCCTCCGCTCGGACCTCGACAAGGATCCGAGCGATCTCGAGTGGTTCACGCTGCATCACGTCTTCTGCTTCGTGAGCTACAAGATGGGCGACTTCCAGAAGTACCTCGACGAGGCGATCAAGCCCGGCGACGAGACGCCCGAGTCCTGAGAACCGCCGCGCGGAACGCGAACGACTTCATGAGCGAGACCACTCCCAGAGAGCGCGAGGCTTCGAGCGGGCGCAACCGCTACAAGGCGACCCTCAACCTCCCCAAGACCGACTTTCCGATGCGGGCCGACCTTGCCCGCAACGAGCCGCTCACCGTCGAGCGCTGGGCGAACGCCGGCCTCTACGACGCGGTGCAGCAGGCTCGGACCGCGGCGGAGCCGTTCGTCTTCCATGACGGACCGCCCTACGCCAACGGCGGCATCCATCTCGGGCACCTGCTCAACAAGGCTCTCAAGGACTTCGTGGTCCGCAGCCGCCTGATGGAGGGCCGCCGGGTCGAGTACGTGCCTGGCTGGGACTGCCACGGCCTGCCGATCGAGCACAAGGTGATGACGGAGCTCCTCAAGAGCGCCGAGGCGAAGCGCATCGAGGCCTTGCCCGAGGACGCCCAGCGGATGGAGATCCGCCGACGCTGCCGCGAGTCGGCGGAGGGCTTCATCGAGCTGCAGTCGAAGCAGATGCGCCGGCTGCTGACGCTCGCCGACTACGAGCATCCCTACCTCACGATGGATCCGTCCTACGAGGGCGCGGTGCTCGAGGTCTTCGCGGAACTCGTCGCGCAGGGCATCGTCTACCGAGACCGCAAGCCGGTGCACTGGTCGATCGCCAACCGCACGGCGCTGGCCGAGGCGGAGCTCGAGTACGAGGACCGCGACGATCCCTCGGTCTTCGTCGAGTTCGACGCGATCGACCGCGACGCGGTGTCGAAGGCGCTCGAAGTCGAACTCGAGGTCACGCCGACCTTCATGATCTGGACGACCACCCCCTGGACGCTGCCGGCCAATCGCGGCATCGCGGTGGGTCCGCGGCTCCGCTACGTGCTCGCGAACCTCGACGGCAGCGAGACGATCGTGGCGGAGGCGCTGCTCGCGCAGGTCGCGAAGGCGGTCGGCTGCGAGAACCCGCAGGTGCTTGCGGCGTGCGACGGCGAGGCGCTCGTCGGGCTCGCCTACCGGCATCCCTTCACCGACCACGTCGGCAAGGTCGTCCCCGCCAACTACGTCAGCCTCGAGGACGGCACCGGGCTCGTGCACACCGCCCCAGGCCACGGACGCGAGGACTACCTGACCGGGCTCGCCGAGGGGCTCGAGGTCTATTGCCCGGTCCGCGAGGACGGCACCTTCGACGAGACGGCGCCGGAGTGGCTGCGCGGGCGCAGCGTCTGGGAGGGCAACAAGCTCGTCGTCGAGACGCTCGAGCGGAGCGGGCATCTCGCCGCGGCGGTCTCGATCCGCCACAGCTATCCGCACGATTGGCGAAGCAAGACGCCGGTCATCTTCCGCGCGACGGAGCAGTGGTTCGTCGCGGTCGACCGGCCGCTCGCCCGCGACGGGCGAACGCTGCGCGACCTCGCGGTCTCCGGCGCGGCGGAGATCTCCTTCGTGCCCGAGTGGGGGCGCAACCGCTTCCGCGGCATGCTCGAGTCGCGGCCCGACTGGTGCATCAGCCGGCAGCGGGCGTGGGGGCTGCCGATCCCCGCGTTCCGCGATCGCCACGGCGCGATCCTCATGACGCCCGCGAGCGTGCGGGCGGTGGCGAAGGCGTTCCGCGAAGGCGGCAGCGACCGCTGGTTCACCGATTCACCGACGCAGCTGCTGGCCGCGTACGACGCCGCCGGCGACGCCGATTGCCCGCCGGGGCTCGACCTGGCGAGCCTCGAGAAGCTCCACGACATCTTCGACGTCTGGTTCGAGTCCGGATCGAGCTGGAACGCGGTGCTTCGCGAGCGAGGGATCGGCTATCCCGCGGCGCTCTACCTCGAAGGCAGCGATCAGCATCGCGGCTGGTTCCAGCTCTCGATGCTCCCGGCGCTCGCGGCGACCGGCGAGGCGCCGTTCCGCACGCTCCTCACCCACGGCTTCATCGTCGATCGCGACGGGCGGAAGATGTCGAAGTCCGGCGGCAACGCCCTCTCGGTCGACGACCTGCTCAAGGACTTCGGCGCCGAGGTCTGCCGGTGGTGGGTGAGCTCGATCACCTACGACGGCGACGTGAAGGCGGACCCCGAGCTCTTCCGCCTCGCCGGCGAGAGCTATCGAAAGGTCCGCAACACGCTGCGCTTCCTGCTGTCGAACCTCTTCGACGCGCCGCCCGGATCGCTGCCGGCCGCGACATCGATCGATCCACGTTCGATCGACGGCTGGGTGCTCGGCGAACTCGCGGCCCTCGAGCGGACGGTCCGCGAGAGCTTTGCGCGGTTCGACTTCCGGGCGGGGCACCAGGCGATCTACGACTTCTGCAACGAGACGCTCTCCGCGACCTACTGCGTCGCGGTGAAGGACCGTCTCTACTGCGACCATCCCGACAGCCCGCGCCGGCGCGGCTCGCAGGCCGCGATCGAGGAGGTGGTCGAGGGGCTGGTGAGGATGCTCGCGCCGATCCTGCCGCACACCGCCGACGAGGCGCTGCGGTGTCGTCACGGCGAGCAGTCGCCGAACGCGGCGACGCTCTCGCATCGCGGCTTCTCGTTCTCGGCCGATGCGGGCTGGTCGAAGGTGATGACCACCCGCGACGAGGTGCTGCGAGCCCTCGAGCAGGCGAAGGAGCGGGGCATCGAGAACCCGCTCGACGCGGGCGTGGTGCTGCCGGATCCGCAGGGATCGCTCGCGCCCTTCCTGCCGGAACTGGCGGATCTCTTCGGCGTCTCGCGGGTGCAGCTCGGGCCGTCGGCGGAATCGATCTCGATCGACGATCTCCGCGAGGCGCCGCGCTGCGAGCGAAGCTGGAAGCGGGACGGCACGGTCCGCGAGCGTTCCGACGGCGGCCTGCTGAGCGATCGCGACGCGGTCGCGGTCGGCGTGTGATCGATCGCAATCCGCCTCGTCCGTACCATCCGCCCCTTCCCGAACCTCCCAACGGAGCCACGCCATGGCCGCCCCCGCGAATCCCGAAGCGCTTCCCGCCATTCCCTTCGATCTCTTCGCCAAGCTCGATCTGCGGGTCGCCACCGTGAAGGCGTGCGAGCCGCATCCCAACGCCGATCGCCTGCTGAAGGTCCAGCTCGACGACGGCACGCCGGAGGGACGTCAGGTCTGTGCGGGGATCAAGGCGTGGTACGACCCGGCGAGCCTCGTCGGCAAGCAGGTGGTCATCGTCGCCAACCTCGAGCCGCGAACGATCCGCGGCGAGGCGAGCCAAGGCATGATCCTCGCGGCGAGCGAGGTGCTGCCGGGCGACGGCGGCGAGCGGAACGTCTTCGTGCTGACCGTCGACGCCCCGGTGCCGCCCGGCTCGAAGGTGAGCTGAGCGCGCGAGGAGCACGTTCCAAAACGAGCGCCGCACCGCGCGAGGCGG
>JBMTTG010000148.1:0-7518 GCA_049449095.1 Phycisphaerales bacterium
TGCCCGACGACGCGATCGAGGCGAATACCCCCCCTCCAATTCTGAACACCACCCCGGGCCTCGACCGAACCAAGGAGGTTCGCAGCGCGGTCTGCGATGCCTTCTCCCCTCCCTGGAACCTCCGATGTCCCCGATCCAGGAACAGATGACTGTGCGGATGCCCCGGCATCTGCTGGCCTTTGTGCTCGTGGCCGCGGTGATCGGAACGATCGCGATCCTGCGGGAGCCGCAGCAGTCCGAGGCCGGCTGGGAGGCGACGTCCTCGGGCGGAATGACCTCCGGCGATTTCCGCCTGGTCTGCGAGGTCGAGACGGGCACCCATGACTGCGAGGTCTACGCGGGCCCGGGCAATCGCAACCTCTATCTCGTCAAGGATCAGAGCGGTCGCGCGATCGGCGTCTACGAGACCCTTCGCGAGGTGACGGCCAAGTTCCCGGGATTCCATGCCGCCGAGCAGGAAGGGGCCTTCGCCGCGGTCCCGCGATCCTGGACGCTGACCCCCTAGTCCGGGCGGACGGCCGTCGTGGCGGACCGCGGGGGTCTCCGGCCCCTCGACTCGCCCCCCAACTGACGACATGGTGGCAAGGCCCCGGACATTCCGGGGCCGTTTTTCTCAACTGGGGATTGTTCCGGGCCAGCCCATCCCTACGGTGGAACCGCCGAGCCCATCGTGGGGGCGAACGGCGCCCGACGCCGTTCGAGATCGCCGCCCCGCACCACGCTCCCGCCAGAGGGGAGAGGAGCGTGCGCGGGGCGGCGAGGGCGTGGGGCGGTCAAGCCTGGCCGGGACCCGGGAGTCCGGCGAGACGTAGGACTGCTGAAGCCGCGGAGTGGCCCATCGCTCATACCGACGACGTCGATCGCCTCGAGGCGAAGGGGGCGACGCTCGCCGTGCTACGGTTCGCGCGTGCCTCGCCGGCCCGCCGACCGCCGTCTTCGCGCCGATTCCCCGCCGCGCCTTCTTCTGCTCTGCCCGCTCGACTTCGAGCGGGCGGTGCTTGAAGGCCTGCAGCAGGAGCAGCACGGCGTCGAACTGCCGGCCGATGCGGCCCTCGAGGTGTGCGGCCCCGGGAGAGCCGGCGTTGATCGATGGTTCGCGAGCCGCGGCGAGTCGGCGTGCCCCGCGAGCCTCGGCGTGCTCCTCGTCGGCACCGCGGGCGGGCTGCGGCCGGATCTCCCCGCCGGCAGCGCGATCATCGCCGAGCGGATCGTCGAAGCCTCGCAACGAACGTGGACGCCGACCTTCGAGGCGCTCCTCGCGAACGAACGCGAGGTTCGCCGCGCGACCGTGCTCGCGCTCGAGGAGGCCGTCCTTTCGCCGGCAGACAAGGCAAGGCACCACGCCGCGACCAGCGCCTGCGCGGTCGATCTCGAGTCCGCCGCCTTCGCCGAGCACTGCGAGGCGCGAGGCTGGCGATGGGGCGTCGTGCGAGGAATCTCCGACGCGGCCGGCGACGCGCTGCCACGCGAGGTCTCGTCGTGGGTCGACGCCCGCGGGCGGCTTCGGCCATTCGCGCTCCTCGGCTCGCTTGCCCGAAGGCCGCGCACGATCGCGACGCTCCCCGGACTGCGGCGCCGCAGCGTCGCGTCGCTTCGAGCCGCCGCGTCGATCGTCGCGAGGATCGGCGCGGTCTCGACCCCGGTCGCGGAGCCGATCCCATGAACCCTCGCCGCTGGATCGTGTTCGGCGGCAGCTTCGATCCGCCGCACCGCGCGCACGTCGAGTGGCCTCGCCGCGCCGCCAAGGCGATCGGCGCCGAACGCGTGCTCTACGTGCCGGCACGCATCAATCCGCTCAAACAGCAGACGCCGCCCGCCTCGCCTGAGGATCGGCTCGCGATGCTGCGCCTCGCGCTCGCCGACGATCCTCGCAGCGAGATCCGCACGCTCGAACTCGATCGTGACGGGCCGAGCTTCACGATCGACACCCTGCGCTCGCTCGCCGAGGAAGCCCGCGCCGCGGAACCGCCCGCGGAACTCGTGCTGCTCGTCGGCGCGGACGCGGCGCTCGGGTTCCCGAAGTGGCGCGACCCGAGCGCGATCGCGTCGCTCGCCGAGGTCGCGGTGATGCTCCGGCCGCCGTTCGACGAGGGCTCCTTCCGAAGCGCCTCCGCGCAGGCGTGGCGCGATGCCGGATTGGAGCCGGCCCTCGAGCCTCGCTGGGTGCTCGATCTCGGGGCCGATCTGGCCTCCTCGACCGCGGCCCGCCGCGACGCCGCGGACGACCACCTGCCCGCCGCGGTCGCCGCCTACGTCCGCGAACACCGGCTCTACGGCCGCGGCGCGTGACGCACGCGAGCGAGCCCCCCCGAACGGCGCCGCCAAACCGGCCCACGACCTGATCGAAGATCGGGTCGGAACGCCGGTTTCTGCAGGGCGCCCGATATACTCGCCGCTTCGGTCCAAACCGGACTGCGCCCGCGCATGCGAAGCACCTTCCTCCCCTTCTGCCGCCCCTCGATCGACGACGCCGACGTCGCCGCGGTCGAGGCGGTCCTGCGTTCGGGGTGGATCACCACGGGACCGAAGACCGCCGAGCTGGAGGACGCGGTCCGGGCCCGGACCGGCGCCGCCCATGCGGTCGCGTTCTGCAACGGCACCGCCGCGATGCACTGCCTCTTCCTCGCGGCGGGCCTTGGCCCGGGCGACGAGGTCGTCACGCCGTCGATGACCTGGGTCTCGACGATCAATCTGCTTGAACTGCTCGGCGCGACGCCGGTGTTCGTCGACGTCGATCGCGACACCCTGCTCGCCTCGCCCGAGGCGATGGAGGCGGCGATCACGCCGCGCACGAAGGCGATCGTGCCGGTCCACTATGCGGGCGCCCCGGTCGACCTCGACGGCTTCCGCCGCGTCGCCGCCAAGCACGGCGTCGCGCTGTGGGAAGACTCCGCCCACGCGATCGGCACCCGCTATCGCGACGAGGAGATCGGCGCCGTCGGCACGGGCATCTTCTCGCTGCATCCGATCAAGAACGTGACCTCGGGCGAGGGCGGCGTCTTCGTCACCGACGATTCGGAACTCGCCGCCCGCATGCGGCGGCTTCGCTTCCACGGTCTCGGCGCCGACGCGCACGACCGCAACCAGCAGGGCCGCAGCCCGCAGGTCGAGGTGATCGAGCCGGGGCTCAAGTACAACCTGCCCGACATGAATGCGGCGCTCGGCACGAGCCAGATGAAGAAGCTCGACGCCTTCACCGCGCAGCGCGACGAACTCGTCCGCCTCTATCGCGAACGGCTCGCGGAGGTCGAGGAACTCTCGCCGCTCGCCGACCCGACGTGGCCGCACCACCACGCGCGGCACCTGATGATCGTGCGGCAGACCGATGCCTCCCCGCTCTCGCGCGACGCCTTCATGGCGGCGCTCAAGGCGCGGAACATCGGCACCGGCATCCACTTCAAGGCGGCGCACCGCCATGCCTACTACCGGGCGAAGTACCCCGACGCCGGCGCCGGCGGACGCCTCGCCCACAGCGACTGGAACACCGATCGGCTCTGCTCGATCCCGCTCTTCCCCGACATGACCGAGGCGGACGTGCAGGACGTGGTCGACGCGATCAAGGACGCCTACGCCGAGGCCCGCACCGCGGTCGCCGCTGGAGCGGTCTCGTGAGCGGCGCGAAGAGCCCGCGACGCGACGACGTCTCGATCGTCGTGCCGGTCTACAACGAGTCCGCGACGCTCGACGAGTTCGCGCGCCGCACGCTCGCCGCAGCCCGTTCCCTCGACCGGCCGTTCGAACTCGTCCTCGTCGACGACGGCAGCCGCGACGGCACCACCGAGAAGCTCCTCGCCCTCGCCGCCGCGCATCCCCGCGAGGTGGTCGCGGTGATCCTCAACCGCAACTACGGCCAGCACAGCGCGATCATGTGCGGCTTCGCGAAGGCCCGCGGCGAGATCGTGGTGACCCTCGACGCCGACCTGCAGAACCCCCCCGAGGAGATTCCCCGCCTCGTCGCGGCGATGGACGAGGGCGCCGATGTGGTCGGCACGGTCCGCATGAACCGTCAGGACACCGTGTTCCGCAAGCTCGCCTCCCGCACCGTGAACGCGGTCGCCCGCAAGGTGACCGGCATCGCGATGCGCGACTACGGCTGCATGCTTCGCGCCTACCGCCGCAACGTGGTGCAGGCGATGCTCTCCTGCCGCGAGAAGTCGACGTTCATTCCCGTCCTCGCGAACGCCTTCGCGCGGAAGGCCGTCGAGATCGAGGTCGCCCACGCCGAGCGGGCCGCGGGCGAGAGCAAGTACTCGCTCTTCAAGCTCGTCAACCTGCAGTTCGACCTGCTCACGAGCATGACCACCACCCCGCTTCGCCTCATGACCTGGTTCGGCGCGGGGATCGCGATGCTCGGCATCGGCTTCGGCGTGGCGCTGCTGGCGCTTCGCCTCTTCGCCGACCGCACGTGGTGGGACCAGTTCTCCGAGGGCGGCGTCTTCACGATGTTCGCGATCCTCTTCGTCTTCGTCGGCTTCCAGTTCATGGCGATGGGGCTGCTCGGCGAGTACCTCGGCCGCGTCTTCCACGACGTCCGCGACCGCCCCCGCTACTTCGTCCACGAGGTCGCGGGCGAAGGGCTCGCCGCCACGCCGATCCCCCGCTTCGAATCCGCCCGCTTCACGCCGACCGAAGCGGACCTTGCTCCCGAGCCCCCCACCACCGCATGAAGACGATCCTCCTCGCCTACCACGAGATCGGCGCCGCGGCGCTCGACGCCCTCGTCGCCTCCTCGATCGACGTGGTCGCGGTCCTCACCCACCGCGACGATCCGCAGGAGGGCGGCTGGTACCGCTCGGTCGCGGCGGAGGCCGCGAAGCACGGCATTCCGGTCTACGCGCCGGAGGATCCCAACCATCCGATCTGGATCGAGCGTCTGGCGGCGCTGAAGCCCGACGCCCTCGTCTCCGCGCACTACCGCCGGATGGTCTCCCCGGAGTTCCTCGCGATCTTCCCGCGGGGCGGCTTCAACCTGCACGCCTCGATGCTGCCGCGGTTCCGCGGACGGGCCCCGATCAACTGGGTGCTCGTCGAAGGCGAGACCGAGACCGGCGTCACCCTGCACGAGATGACCGACGCGCCCGACGCCGGGCCGATCCTCGGCCAGCGCTCGATCGCGATCGACCGGGACGACACCGCCCTCTCGCTCACCCGCAAGGCGTGCGTCGCGACGCGTGAACTGCTCGGCGACCTGCTTCCGAAGATCGCTTCGGGCACCGCGCCCCGCACCCCGCAGGACGAGCGCCATGCGACGGTCATGCCCGCGCGGCGTCCCGAAGACGGACGCATCGACTGGTCGCAGGACGCCGAGCGGATCCGCAACCTCGTCCGCGCGGTGACCCGCCCGTGGCCCGGCGCGTTCACCCAGGTCGGCGATCGCAAGTTCTTCATCTGGCAGGCCGAGACGGTCGCGGGCGAATCCGGCGAGCCGGGCGAGGTGCTCTCGGTCGATCCGCTCGTCGTCGCGTGCGGTTCGGGCGCCTTGCAGGTCGAGTTCGGCGAGCCCGCCGAGGGCCTCTATCTCTCGGGCGCCCAACTCGCGAAGGAACTCAACCTCGTCGAGGGCATGCGGCTTCGCCGAAGCGAGCGCCGCGGCCCGGAGCGCAAGACCTCGGTCCTCATCCTCGGCGTCAACGGCTTCATCGGCAGCCACCTCGGCGAGCGGCTGCTCGCCGACGGCCGCTTCGAGGTCTACGGCATGGACCTCCGCGCCGACAACCTCGCCGAGATCGTCGGCCATCCCGACTTCCACTTCGTCGAGGGCGACATCTCGATCAACCGCGAGTGGGTCGAGTACCACGTCCGCAAGTGCGACGTGATCCTGCCGCTCGTCGCGATCGCGACGCCGATCGAGTACACCCGGAATCCCCTGCGGGTCTTCGAACTCGACTTCGAGGAGAACCTCCGCATCGTCCGCGACTGCGCGAAGTACGGGAAGCGGATCGTCTTCCCGTCGACCTCCGAGGTCTACGGCATGTGCGGCGACTCGGAGTTCGACGAGGACCGCTCGAACCTCGTGCTCGGCCCGATCAACCGCCAGCGCTGGATCTACTCCGCCTCGAAGCAGCTGCTCGACCGGGTGATCTGGGCCTACGGCGCGCAGCGCGGCCTGCGCTTCTCGCTCTTCCGGCCCTTCAACTGGATCGGCCCGCGGCTCGACAGCCTCGACTCCGCCCGCATCGGCTCGAGCCGGGCGATCACGCAGCTGATCCTCAACCTCGTCGAGGGCTCGCCGATCCTGCTCGTCGACGGCGGCGCCCAGAAGCGCTGCTTCACCGACGTCGACGAGGGCATCGACTGCCTCTTCCGCATCATCGAGAATCGCGGAAACCGCTGCGACGGCAAGATCCTCAACGTCGGCAACCCCGACAACGAGGCGAGCATCCGCGAACTCGCGGAGATGCTCGTCGCGCGGTTCGAGGCGCATCCGCTGCGCTCGAACTTCCCGCCGTTCGCCGGCTACCGCGAGATCGAGAGCGGGCGCTACTACGGCAAGGGCTACGAGGACGTGCAGCATCGCCGCCCGAGCATCCGCAATGCGCAGCGGTACGTCGGCTGGCGGCCCACGATCCCGACCGAGGAGTCGGTGGCCCGCACCCTCGACTGGTTCCTGCAGCTCGAGGTCGCGCGGCGGCATGCGGCGCCGGCCCTCGTCGAGCAGGCCTGAGGCCAAGGGTCACGCCAGCATCGAGGCGGAGGGCTTGTCCGTACACGGCGGGCGAAGCCCGCAACGCACCATCGCTTCCACAAGACAACGCCGCCCCGGGACTCCCACAGGGAGGGAGGCCCGAGGCGGCGATGCGTGTGTTCTCGAACGACTCGATCGAGGTCGCTCAGCGGCGGCGGCGACGCAGGCCCGCAAGCCCGACCACCGAAAGTCCCGCCACGCCCGCGCCGGGGACCGCGGTCGCGCCAAAGGTCACTTCCCACTGGTATCCCCTGTTTATCCAGTTGGTACCGCCGTTACTGCCGTAACTACCGCTCACACCACCGCTGCCGCCGACGGTGGCCCATCCGTCGGTTCCGTATTGGGTGCCAGAACCGTCGGTCAACCCCGTAAAGACGTTCGTCCCGAACGTGAGCACGTACTGCGTGCCGCTACTCACCGCTGCCGATCCACTGACGAGCTTCGTCACATCGGTCAGATCGAAGGTGTTCCACGTCGAGTTACCAGCCGACAGCGAATCGTTGAATTGCCAGGTTGCGAGCACAGTGGCGGTGGCGTTGTTGAAACTACCGTTGAGAGTGCCGGTGAACTGGTACAGCTTGATGGTGGCGTCGGTGGTCGTGGCGGCACCGGTGGTCTTCACCCGGAATTGCGTCAGCGAGTCGGCGGTGCCGGTCGTGAAGCTGAACGCGCCAACATAGGTGTTGTTTACGTTCCCAGTCGAGCCTGAAGCCACATTGCTGTAGTACCCGACGACTCCGGCATCGACGGACGACGTGAGCGACACGCAGGCAGCCAAAGCGGCGACGGCGGTGAGGGCGGTGCGGCCACGGCCGCGGACGAGGCATAGCTCA
>JBMTTG010000149.1:0-7515 GCA_049449095.1 Phycisphaerales bacterium
GCTCGGTTACAGGTAATGGCACAAACAGTTGCAATAGTAAGAAGGCCTAATGTCGGCAAATCAACTTTGTTCAACAGGTTGATAGGTGAGCGCAAGGCGATCATCGACGACCTGAGCGGCCGCACCCTCGCCTCGGCCTCGAGCCGCGACAAGGGCTTCGCGGGCCCGACCGATGCCGGCAAGACCGGCGTGGCGAAGGCCGTCGGCGAGACGCTCGCGAAGCGGGCCTCCGCCGCGGGCGTTTCCGCGGTGGCCTTCGACCGCAACGGATACCGCTATCACGGTCGCGTGAAGGCCCTCGCCGAGGGCGCTCGCGAAGGCGGCCTGCAGTTCTGACCCCCGACGAGAACACCCTCGACCTCCGAAAGCGAATGCAAGCCCATGGCCGAACTGCTTGACGAAACATCCTCGATCGAATCGACCACCGTCGGCATCAACCGAACCTCCGCCACGGTGAAGGGCGGACGCCGCTTCAGCTTCAGCGCTCTGGTGGTGGTCGGCGACCGCCACGGACGCGTGGGCCTGGGGTACGGCAAGGCGAACCAGGTTCCCCAGTCGATCGAGAAGGCCCAGAAGGAGGCCAAGCGAAAGATGCGGGCGTATCCCCTTCAGGGGCAGACGATTCCGCATCAGGTCGACGGCCGCTTCGGCGCCTGCGGCGTGCGGCTGGTCCCGGCGTCGCCGGGAACCGGCATCACCGCCGGCAGCGCCGTCCGCGCGGTGCTCGAGATGCTCGGCGTCAAGGACTGCCTCACCAAGTGCTACGGCAGCACCAACAACATCAACCTCGTCAAGGCGACGCTCGAGGCCCTCTCGAAGCTTCGCCGCCGCGAGGAGATCGAGGCGCTGCGAGGCGTCGAACTCGGCGAGAGCGCCGTCGAGAGCATGGTCCGTCGCGGCATGGCCTTCATGCCGGTCGCGTCGGGCGGCGAGCGGGCCGCGGCGCCCGTCAACGTGGTGGGAGACGATCGGCGTTCGCGCGGTCCGCGTCGAGGCGGTCCGCGGCGGGGCGGTCGGGGAGAGAGCGGCTCGGGCGGCGGTGCGCCGGCCGGCGGCGAGTCGAGCAACTGATCGAAGCGTGAACGGCGGCGGAAGCGCCGCGAGGATCCACAGCCATGATGATCCACGACATCACCGCCCGAGTCGGGCGACACAAGGCGCGCAAGCGGATCGGCCGCGGCGAGGCGAGCGGCGTCGGCGGCACCTCCGGCCGAGGCCACAAGGGCGCCAAGAGCCGCTCGGGCTACAGCCGGCGGGCGAGCTACGAGGGCGGCCAGAAGCCGTTCGCGCAGCGGTTCCCGAAGCGCGGCTTCAGCAACGCGCCGTTCCGTCGCGAGTTCCACGTGGTCAACCTCAAGGTCCTCCAGGACCGCTTCGAGGCCGGCGCCGAGGTGAATGCGGAGACGCTTGCCGCGGCCGGAATCATCCGTGACGCGAAGACCGCGGTGAAGGTCCTCGCCGAGGGCGAACTCACCAAGGCCCTCAAGGTGGTCGCCGCGAAGTTCTCCGCGACGGCGAAGGCCCGGATCGAGGCTGCGGGCGGCACCGCCGTCGAAGCGGCCTGAGGAACTGGACCGGACGAATGCTGCAAGCCTTCCTGAACATCTTCCGGATCGCGGACCTGCGGAACAGGGTGCTGTTCACGCTCGGCATGATCGCGATCTACCGGATCGGCTTCTGGATCCCGCTGGTGGGCGTGGACCAGTCGGCGCTCGCCGAGGCCGCGAAGAGCGCCGCGCAGGAGGAGACCGGGTTCGGTCGCCTGCTGCAGTTCGCGTCGATCTTCTCCGGCGGAAGCCTTCAGCAGTCGACGGTCTTCGGCTTGGGCATCATGCCCTACATCACCGCGTCGATCATCTTCCAGCTGCTCGGGTCGGTGATCCCGTCCCTGCAGGAGATGAAGAAGGAAGGCGCGAGCGGTCAGCAGAAGATCACCGAGTGGACCCGCTACGCCACCGTCGGCCTCTGCCTCGTGCAGGGCATGATGTGGCTCAGCTTCCTTCGAACCTCGAACCTCGTGCAGCCGGCCTTCGCAGGCGGCACGAGCCTCATCGTCTTCTACGTCGCGGGCATCGCGGGCCTCACCGCCGGCAGCGTGTTCCTGATGTGGCTTGGCGAGCAGATCGACAAGTACGGCATCGGCAACGGCGTGTCGCTGATCCTCACCGCGGGCATCCTCTCGCAGCTTCCGCAGGCGATCGGCTGGGTCGCGGACAACTTCTCCGCGAGCCAGGCCGGCGACACCGCGCAGCTCGGCCTGCTTGGGGTCTTCTTCCTCGTGGCGGCGTTCCTCTTCGTGACCGCGGGCGCGATCATCATCACGGTCGCGCAGCGGCGCATTCCGATCCAGGCGGCCAAGCAGACCCGGGGCCGGAAGGTCTTCGGCGGGCAGCGGCACTACCTGCCGCTCCGCATCAACCACGCGGGCGTGATGCCGATCATCTTCGCGAGCAGCCTGATGATCTTCCCGTCGACCTTCTTCGGCTGGCTTGCGACGCGAGCCTCGCAGACGGGGCAGGCGGGCTGGTGGAGCGCGACCTGCGACTGGTTCGCCAACAACTTCCAGATCGGCGCGTATCCCTACATCGTGGTCGAGATCCTGCTGATCTACTTCTTCAGCTACTTCTGGACCACCGTCCAGTTCAGCCCCGAGGACATGTCGCGGCAGCTCCGCGAGAACGGCAGCTTCATTCCCGGCCTGCGCCCGGGGCCGCGCACGGCGGAGTACCTCGAGACGGTGATGGAGCGCATCACCTTCGTCGGCGCCGGCTTCCTCGCGGTCATCGCGGTCATCCCGACGATGGTCGCCGACAAGATGAACATTCCGTTCTTCGTCTCGAGCTTCCTCGGGGGCACCGGCCTTCTGATCGTGGTCAGCGTCGGTCTCGACCTGATGCAGCGGATCGAGGCGAACCTCCTGATGCGCAACTATTCGGGCTTCCTCAGTGGCGGCGACGGTCGCGGCCCTCGTCTCCGCTCCGGTCGCAACTGATCTCCAAACGGCGTTCCATCGTGTTTCGCACCGACGTCCCATCCCGACAGCCTCGCGTCTCCCGCATGCGGGCGACGTTGCGCAGCGACCGCGAGATCGCTGCGATCGCGTCGGCGGGATCCGTCGTCGCGGAGGCGCTCGAGGAGGCGAGGCTCGCCGCCGTCCCCGGCGTCTCGACCGGCGAGATCGAGGAGATCGTGGCGGCGGTGTTCGAACGTCGCGGTGCGGATGCGGTGCTCCGCGAGTCCGCCGCGATGGCCGGCGGGCGGCGGTTCCCCGGCGCGTGCTGCACGAGCGTCAACGAAGTCGCGTTGCACGGCGTCCCCGGCGAGCGGATGCTCCGCGACGGCGACCTGCTCTCGATTGACGCGGCATGCCGGTTCGAGGGCTGGTGCGCCGATGCGGCCATCACCATTCCCGTCGGACGAGTCGACGCGTCCCGGCGTCGGTTGGTCGCGACGGTCGAGCGGGCGCTCGAGGACGCGATCGCCGAGATCCGGCCTGGACGGCGATGGAGCGAGATCGCGGCGTCGATCCAGCGGGCCGCGGAAGACGCGGGGCTGTCGACGGTGACGGGTTGGACCGGTCATGGCATCGGGCGGCAACTGCACGAGTGGCCCCCGGCCCCGGCGACCCTGACCGAGGCGCTGCTCGTCTCCGAGGACTTCACGCTGCTTCCCGGCATGGTGCTCGCGATCGAGCCGGTCTTCGTGCTGCAGTCGCCCTCGCCGGCCGCCGCAGGGTGCGCCCGCGGCGTGGCGGTTCGGATCGGCGAGGACGGCTGGTCGGTGGAGACCCTCTCGGGCAGCCCGGCCTGTCATGTCGAACACACCGTGGCGGTCACTCGGCGGGGGGGAGAGATCCTCACCCGCCGGCTCGACCGAGTCGCATCCACGGCGATGGCCTTCTCCGCGGCATCCATGGAAGGGAGCGTCGCGTGACCAAGGAAGAGAAGATCACCCTCGAGGCCGAGGTGACCGAGGCGCTCCCGGATGCCAAGTTCCGCGTGAAGCTTCCCAACGGTCAGCAGATCATCGCCTACGTGAGCGGTAAGATGAGGAAGTTCTTCATCCGCATCGTGCCGGGCGATCGGGTGACCGTCGAATTGAGTCCGTACGACATGACCAAGGGGCGGATCATCGTCCGCCACTGATGTTCGTGTCTTGAAGGTCGCCGCGAGTCGGCGAAAGGAGTGAATGCCGTGAAGGTCCGCAGCAGCATCAAGCGACGCACCCTCGATTGCCAAGTGGTGATCCGCAAGGGCAAGCGCTTCGTCATCAACAAGAAGAACCCCCGACTGAAGCAGCGTCAGGGCTGAGTCCGTCCTCGGAGCGATTTGCCATGCCCCGTATCGCCGGTGTCGACATTCCCGAGAAGAAGAAGATCCTGTACTCCCTGCAGTACATCCATGGGATCGGTCCCAAGTTCGCCGCGCAGATCCTCGAGCGAACCGGCATCGATCCGGACCGCCGGGCCAGCGAGCTCGACGATCAGGAGCTCAGCTCGATCAACGCCACGATCGACACGGGCTTCGTGGTCGAGGGCGCCCTGCGTCGGCAGGTGCAGCAGGACATCCAGCGGCTCAAGGACATCCGCTCGCTGCGTGGCGATCGCCACCGTCGCGGGCTTCCCGTCCGTGGGCAGCGGACCCGCACCAACGCCCGTACCCGCAAGGGCCGCAAGAAGACCGTCGCCGGCAAGAAGGGCGTGAAGGGCTGAGCGTGCCCGCGGCCTCGCCGCGAGCCGAGATCCGAATCGAGAGATCCAGACCATGTCGAGCAAGAAGAAGGTCCGCAAGAACGTGCTGAAGGGGATCGCCCACATCAAGGCGACCTACAACAACACGCTCGTCACCATCACCGACGTCAACGGCGAGACCCTCTGCTGGGACTCCGCCGGCACCGCCGGTTTCAAGGGCGCCCGCAAGAGCACGCCGTTCGCCGCGACCCGCGCCAGCGAGCGTGCGGTCGGCAAGGCGAAGCGGTTCGGGATGCGGGAGGTCGAGGTCCGCGTCCGCGGAGCCGGTCCCGGCAAGGAGTCCGCGGTCACCGCGCTCCAGGCCAACGGCCTCAAGATCACCGCCATCGAGGACCACACCCCGATCCCGTTCAACGGATGCCGTCCGCCCAAGAAGCGGCGCGTCTGACCGTCCAACTCCCCGCGACGCAGCAGGGCGGGGGGCGGCACCGGCAGGCCGCCTCTTCGATCCGAACGGTCGCGGGTCTCCTTCACGGAACCTGCCGGAACCCCGGAGCAAGAGCATGCATGTCCGCTGGCGTGGCCTGGAACTCCCGGCCAAGGTCGAGGCCGATCCTCGCAGCCTGACCCCCACCTTCGGTCGCTTCGTCGCCGAGCCCTTCGAGCGCGGCTTCGGCACCACCGTCGGCAACAGCCTCCGACGGATCCTCCTCTCGAGCCTCGAGGGCGCCGCGATCACCGGCGTCAAGATCCAGGGCGTCGAGCACGAGTTCTCGTCGATCCCCGGGATCTACGAGGACGTGACCGACATCATCCTGAACATCAAGGGTCTGGTGGTCAGCAGCGAGTCCGACGAGCCTCGCCGCATGAAGGTCTCCGCCGAGGGCCCCGGCGAGGTCACCGCCGAGCTCATCGAGGCGGATCCGACCGTCGTCATCCACAACCGCGAGAAGGTGATCGCGACGCTCACCGAGCCGGTCGACTTCATCGCCGAGTTCACCGTCGAGCGCGGCCGCGGCTATCGCCCGGCGTCCGAGCACCGCGAGGGCGAGGATCAGGTCATCGGCGAGATTCCGATCGACGCGATCTTCTCCCCGGTGCAGCGGGTCCGCTTCCGCGTCGAGGACACCCGCGTCGGCCAGCGGACCAACTACGACCGTCTGGTGCTCGACATCTGGACCAACGGCACGCTGCGTCCGGAACTCGCCCTCGTCGAGGCCGCGAAGATCCTTCGCAAGCACCTCAATCCGTTCGTGCAGGCCGACGAGATCGGCTCGATGACGGTCGCCCCCGAGGTGGTCGCCAAGGGCGCGATCGACCAGGAGCTGATCCGCAAGCTCAACACGCCGGTCTCGCAGCTCAACCTCTCCGTTCGCTCCGCCAACTGCCTCGAGAGCGCCCGCATCCGCACGGTGGCGGAGCTCATGCCGAAGCAGGAGGAGGAACTGCTCGCGATCCGCAGCTTCGGCAAGACGAGCCTCCGCGAAGTCAAGCGGAAGCTCGAGGATCTCGGCCTCGTCATGGGCAGCCCGCTTCCCGAGGGCTTCGTCGCGGAGGAACCGCGGCGCATGCTCTCCTGATCCGTTCCTTCGTCCCGGCCCCGGCCGAGGAGTTCGACCGATGCGTCACCGTATCGCTGGCAAGCAGCTCAACGTCAACAGCAACCACCGCCGCGCGATGCTCCGCAACCTCGCGGCGGGGCTCTTCGAGCACGGGCGGATCGAGACCACCATGGCGAAGGCCAAGGCGGTCCAGCCGTTCGTCGAGCGGCTCATCACGCTCGCCCTCAAGGGCGACCTCTCGGCCCGCCGCCGGCTCGTCTCGCGGCTGACCGATCGGCGGATCTTCGCGTGGGTCGCGGACCCCAACGTCCCCGACGAGCGGAAGTCCAATCCGTACTTCGATCTGCCGGATGCGTCGGCGATCAAGTTCAACCGGTACGGCGAGCTCAAGAAGTCGCCTCGCCTCGTGCAGCACGTCATGGCGACCGTCGCGCCGATGTACCGCGATCGCCCGGGCGGCTACACGAGGATCGTCAAGCTCGGCAAGCATCGCCTCGGCGATGCGACCGATCTGGTCATGCTCGAACTCGTCGGCAAGGAGGAGGGGCCGCAGATCCGCGGACAGTCTTCCCGCCGCCGCAAGATCGCCGAGGGCCGCGCCGCCTTCGCCGCCAAGCTGATGGCGGAGCGGAAGGGTGCGGTCACTGCCGCGGCGGAGCCGGAGTCGGCTCCGGAGGCCTCGTCGGAGGGCGAGTCCGCCTGACCGACGCGCCGGGGCCTCGAGCCATACGATCGATTCAAGGTGGAGCCGCTCGGGATGCCCGAGCGGCTCCTTGTCTTGATCGATGTTGATCCTCAGGTCCGAATCGCCGATCACGAAGTGGCCGGTAACGCCTGGCGTTCCCGTTCGAGGCTGAGGATCCTCCGGTTCGATCCTTGGAATGGACCTCGGTACCGGTCTCGGCGAATCCCGATTGGTTCCGTCTGGTTTGGTCAAGCCGGCCGCGTCCAACGAGTTTCGCCACGCTCCCGGGATCGCCCACGGTCACCGAAGCGATGTCGAGATCTGACCGATACCCTTCTGAGGAGTGCGCGGTTCGAGTCGCTGGTCTCGAGCCCCACATGGTGCTCCGCCGACTTTTCAAGGGACGCCGTGAGTCGCTCGACTTCAAGACCTCAGCCCAAGGTTCTCGCCGTGGCGAGCGGAGGCGGTCATTGGGTGCAACTGCGACGGATCGCTCCAGCGTTCGAAGGGGCGGATGTGCTCTTCGTGACTGTGGAGCCGAGTTATCGCGAGCAGGTGCCCGGATCTCGATTCGAGAC
>JBMTTG010000150.1:0-7377 GCA_049449095.1 Phycisphaerales bacterium
AGGCGGTGCGGCGAGGGTGCACGAACGTTGCGGGTCCGGCGGGCGGTCAGCCGGCGGAGGTCTCGACGACCTCCTCTTCGACGAACTCCTCGTCGCCCTGCCCGGGGGTCGCGACGCGGGCGAACCCGTGGCGGCCGGTCAGCGCCTCGAGGCCGAACATCTCGACCAGTTCACCGCCGAACTCGTTGCCCATGAGCGTCGCCTGGAATCGCGCATCGGCCGCGAGCGGCTCGAAGACTTCGCGGACGAGCGGAAGCACATCCGTGACGCGGACGATGGCGGCGATGAGCCGATCCGGATCGTCCACCGTGAAGACGCGGTCGGCCTCGGGCAGCCCGGCGACCGGACGGTCGAGCGGCAGCTTCATCGCCTGCTGCACGATCTCCGCGACGATCTCCTGGTCGCGGCCGATGCCGCCGGGCAGGTTGCTCGAGACCCGGAAGCCCGACTGCAGGAACTGCGGATCGGCCTCGCGGATCATCGGCACGAACTCGACGCTCGTGTCGAACTCCCGCGCGACCGAACGAAGGCCGTCGGAAACCGCCTGATCCCGCAGCTGCGGAAGCCGCTCGACGAGGCGGTCGTAGGCGAGCCGCCGCGTGAAGTCCGCGACGACCTTCTCGCGCACCGTCTCGAGATCGGTCTCCGGAGCCGACGGTTCGACCGCGAGCAGGCGGAAGACGACGAGATCGCCCGCGGGATTGGTCATGACCGGGCTGGCGATCCCGACCTGGATCGGCAGGGGCGTCTCGCCGCCGAACTCGCGGGCGGCCTGCACCAGGTCGCGCACCCGAAGCGGCGTGGTGCCGAAGCGATCGGTGGTGGCTCGGGAGAGGGCGGGAACGGTGTCGAGGTCCGCGAGGGCGAACCAGCGGTCGCCGCTCGAGCCGATCTCGGGCGTGGGGATCTTCTGGGCGGTCGCGACCTCGGCGGCGATCGCATCGAGGCCCGGCATCCGCGACGACCACGTCTCGTCGATGAGATAGCGGCCGTCGCTGCTGCGGGCGAGCACCCGCTGCGAGGCGGCGAAGCGATCGGAGAGCGACTTCGACAGGTCGTCGAGGCGCTGGGAGGAGACCTCCTCCAGCACCACCGAACGGACCTGATCGGCGTAGTCGTCGAAGCGGGGGCGGTCGCTGCTCGTCGCCGCCGCGACGCCGAAGGCGGCGGGGTTCTCCGCGAAGCGCCGCTTCAGCGTCAGGATGTCGAGATCGCCGCCGGTGGCGACCGCGTCGCGGATCGCCGAGGCGGGAATGGACATCCACTCGATCTTGAATCGGTCGGGGCGCCGGTACCCGAAGCCGAGGTCGCCGGTGCCCGGCTCGACCGCGGCGAACTCCGCGAAGTGGGCCGCGAGCGCGGCTTCGTCGACCTCGATCGACGAGGCGCCCGGACCCTTCGCGGGATCGAGCACCACCAAGTCCGCCGCGACGCCGAGCATCATCTCGGCGGCCTCTCGTTCGAGGCGACGATCGGAGAACCGATCGAGCCCGGCGAACAGGTTGGTCAGGCGCGTGACGCCGGCGAGCCGGGCGAGCGTCTCGAGGACGTCCTGCGGGCTCGAGGCGGAGTTCTGGCAGAGGATGCCGAGGACGTCGTCCTCGGTCAGCGGCTGGGCGGCGGGGTCGTTCGCGAGCCGCTGCTGGTTGATCTGACCGGTGAGGCCCGCGAGCACGCCGCGTCCATCGCCCGCGCCGCCGTGAAGGCCGGCCTGCTCCGCCTCGCGGCGAAGGAGATACCAGTGCTCGGGGCTGCGATCGGCGCCGAGCGAATTGATGGTGGGGTTGCCCACCGCCTGCAGCACGCGAAGTTCGCGCTGCAGGCGATCGAGGGTCTTGAAGGTGACCTTCTCGGCATCCGCCCCGACCGTCGCCCAGGTGCCGCCGGTCGTCGCCGAGTACTGCGCGATCCCGGAGATCGCCTGCGGCACGAGGAAGACGATCAGCAGCAGGGTGCCGAAGACGCCGAGCAGCCAGCCCTTGTACTTGCGGAGGAACTTGAACATCGCGTGGGAATCCCGAACGACCGGGCGAGCGCGGCTCTTACCCGGTTCGCCGACGGGCGGCGGGTCCGGCCGCGCGATGCTCGATCAGCGGTAGAGCTCGACGATCAGGTTGGTGTTCACGTCGAAGGGGATCTGATCGGAGGTCGGCGTCGCCGAGACCTTCGCGTTCAGCTCCGACGGATCGAGGACGATCCAGCCCGGCACGATGTGGCCGGCCAGCGACTCCATGTTCTCGCGGGCGAGGGTGTGGATGCCGGGCCGCAGCGTGACGACGTCGCCGACGGAGAGCTGGTAGCTCGGCCGGTCGACCTTGCGGCCGTTCACGAGCACGTGGCCGTGCACGACCATCTGCCGGGACGCCCAGATCGTCCGGGCGAAGCCGGTGCGGCGGACGAGGTTGTCGAGGCGACGCTCGAGGAGCTGCAGCAGCAGCTCGCCGGTGTTGCCGGGACGACGACCCGCCTCGGCGAGGTAGCGACGGAACTGCCGCTCGAGCACGCCGTAGTGGTAGCGCAGCTTCTGCTTCTCGTCCTTGCGGATCCCGTAGGCCTTGCTCCGCTTGCCGCGGAAGCCGTGCATGCCCGGAGGCGTGAGCTGGCGCTTCGCGGTGTGCTTCGGAATGTCCGCGACCGGCACGCCGACGCGACGGGAGAGCTTGACCTTGGGTCCGAGATAGCGAGCCATGCGAGGGGATTCCTGAAGAGCCGGAGACGGCGCGGACGACGGGCGCCGGGAGCCGAGGTCGGGGGACTCCGGTCCGGCCAAACGCGAATCGGGCATTCCATCAGACCGACCCGGTCGCGTCAAGGGTCGGAACGTCGAGAGGGGGGACTCAGTAGGACCGGCCGTCGTGCCGCCGCCGCCAGTTGAGGTAGGCGGTGTTCAGGACGCGGAATCCCCCGGGCGTCGGGTATTGGCCGGTGAAGTACCAGTCCCCCCGGAACTCGGGCATCGCCTCCCGAAGCCCCTCGATCGACTGGTAGACCACGTCGATCGGCCCCGACCACCCGACCTCCTCCGAGAGCCGCGGGGAGCGGATCAGCTCGGCGACCTTCGCCTCGATCTCCGCGAGCGAGAAGGGCTCGTAGATCCGGGCGACATGGTTCTGCATCCGGGCCGGCGGCAGGTGCTCCTGCTCCCGGCACTTCGCCTCGACCTCGTCGAGGACCGAGTCGAGCCCCCGATCGGCCAGGAGCGCCACCGCCGCCTCGAAGGCGATGAAGCGCCCGAGCTGGCTCATGTCGATGCCGTAGCAGTCGGGGTACATGATCGGCGGGCACGAGCTGGCGATCACGATGCGGCTCGGCCGCAGCCGCGCGAGCATGGTGATGATCGAGTTCCGGAGCGTCGTGCCGCGGACGATCGAGTCGTCGACGACCACGAGCGCGTCGCCCGGCTCGAGCACGCCGTGGGTCACGTCGTAGACGTGGCCGACGAGATCGCGGCGGGCCGCATCGTGGGTGATGAAGGTCCGAAGCCGCTGGTCCTTGTGGGCGATCTTCGCGGTGCGGGCGCGGTGGTCGATGGCGGCGCGGATGGAGACCTCGTCGACCGGTCCCTTCGCGACGAGATCGGCGAGGCGCTTCGCGGCGAGGTCCGTGGCGATGCGGTCGAGCTCCTCGATGAGCCCGAGGTACGCGACCTCCGCGGTGTTGGGGATGAACCCGAAGACCGCGTGATCGAGCCCGCCGAGGCGATCGACGACCCGGGCGGCGATGTTCTTCCCGAGCGACTTGCGTTCGCGATGGATGTCCGGGTCGTTGCCGCGGCTGAAGTAGATCCGCTCGAAGGTGCACTGGCGTTCGGGAAGGGACTCCGCGAAGCGCGTGATCGAGACCTTGCCGTCCCGCTTGACGACGAGGGCGTGTCCGGGCGGGATCGGTTCGACGTCGGCGGGCTGCACGTCGAAGGCGGTGACGAGCGCCGCCCGTTCGGAGGCGACCGCGACCACCTCCTCGGTGCGGAGCATGAACGCGGGACGGATCCCCGCCGGGTCGCGGGCCACGAAGGCGTCGCCGTGGCCGAGCGCTCCGGCGAGGACGTAGCCGCCGTCGAAGAGCGAGCAGGCCTTCTCGAGCACCCGGGCGATGTCGAGCTCGCGGCCGATCTCCTCGGCGAGTTCGCGGCCCTCGAGGCCCCGGAAGGAGCCCGGCCCCATGCTCGCGGCGAGGTGGTCGTGCTCGCGATCGAGGAAGTAGCTCACCTTCTCGAGCACCACCATGGTGTCGGAGTCGCCGACGGGGCTGAGGCCGTACTCGACGAGCTGCGCGAAGAGCTGCGGGGCGTTGGTGAGGTTGAAGTTGCCCGCGATCGCGACGTTCCGGCTCGCGACGTTGTGCCGGCGAAGGAACGGATGGCAGGCGTCGGTCGATCGGCCGCCGTGGGTCCCGTACCGCAGGTGCCCGATGGAGATCTCGCCGAGCAGCGGCAGCCGTCGCTTGAGGGCGAGTGGCGGCATCGCCGCGAGCGCGTCCGCGGAGAGATCGCCGGCGGGCGAGGTCGCCGAGTCGAAGAGCCGTTCGATCGGATTGCGCTTCGCGGTGCGGGAGCGATCGATGAACGGCTCGCCCGGCGGCATGTCGAAGCGGACCGTCGCGAGCCCGGCCCCGTCCTGGCCGCGGTTGTGCTGCTTCTCCATCAGGAGATAGAGGCGACGCAGACCCCACAGCGGATCGCCGTGGTGCTCGGAGAACCACTCGAGCGGCTTGAGAAGCCGAAGCATCGCCACGCCGCACTCGTGGCCGATCGAATCGCTCATGGGGCGGGAAGACTAGCAGCGCCTGCACCCGACGCGGGGCGATCGGCGTGTTGCCTCGCTTGGTCCGCTGCGGGAGGATCCCGCCGATGCGCAACCATCGCGACCAGACGTCTCGGCACGGCCTCCCGGAGGCGGTCGGATGGACCATGCTCCTCGCCCAGGGGGTCGAACTGGCGAAGGCGAGCCTCTCGTTTCCGACCGGCGAGGCCGGCGATCGCTGGCGCGACTCGGTCGCGCCGCTCATCGAGTCGCAGGCGGTGCGGCACGCGATCTCGAATCTTCCACGCCTCCCGTTCGCGGAGCGGCCGATCGCACGCGATCTCGCGGCGGTCTCCCTTCGCCGGGCCGCGACGAGCCTCGACTCGATCTGGCGCGGCGAGCCGATGCCCGAGGCGATCCTCGAGATCGTCGAGGCGGCCGACGAGTCGCTCGCCTTCAGCGTCTACGCGGGGCTTCGGGGGATTCGGCTCCCGCTCGACGCTGCGCCGCTGTGGATTCCGGAGGACTCGGGGCTCTCGTCGCTCGCGAAGAACGACTCCGGGCGGTCGACCGCGGCCGCGATGGCGCCGGGGACGCTCGCGCTGCCCGGGGCGCCGATCGCGTGGTGGGCGACACGGGAAGACCCTCGGCTCGGCGCGGCGCTCGCGTCGTGCGAGATCGTCGACCTGCCGCGGCCGGTGCAGGTCTATCGCGAGTTGGACGACGAGGGGCGGATCGTCGGCGATCTCGTGGCGGATCTCCTCGAACTTCCGCCGGGGATGCCGCTGCTCGTGCCGCTGTGGCTCGACGGCGAGCCGATCGGCACGCCGCCGATCGAGGCGGGGCGATGGCGGCAGATGCAGGAGGCGGCGCTGGCCGGCCGCGATCCCCGCGATCTTGCGGTCGCGTGGACCGAGGCCGCGAAGCGCTCAGGCGAACTCGAAGAGGCCGGGTGACTCGACGCCAGGCTCGCTTCGCCGGCTTGCTCCGATGCGCAGCGGACCGGTGGCGGCGTCCTGCCGGGTGATCGCGAGACGCGGCAGCAGGTGCGGGAGTCGCTCGGCGAACTGGCTCCGCACGAGCTTCGGGCAGTTGCACTGTCTCGAGAGGTGCAGCAGCACCACGTGCTGAAGGTGCGAACGCCGCGAGATCGCCTCGATCGCCGCGATCGCCTGTTCGTTCGAGAGATGCCCGCTGCCGCCCATGATCCGCCGCTTCAGGAACGCAGGTCGCGGGCTCGCCTGCTGGAGCCGCGGGCAGTGGTTGCTCTCGATCGCGAGGAGATCGACGCCCGCGAAGAGTTCCAGGATCGAATCGGGCACCGCGCCGAGATCGGTGGCGAAGCCGATCGACGCGTGGCGGAACCGGAATCGCAGCGCGACCGAGCCCTCCTCGTCGTGTCGCGCCAGCGTGCCGTGCACTTCGAGGCGGTCGTGCGGGGCGAACGAATCCTCGAAGGTCCGGGTCAGCTCCTCCGGCACGCCGGCGCCCACGGCCTCGTCGCGATGGCTCGAGTGCAGGAACACCGGAATCGACCGATGCCGAAGCGCCTTGCCCCAACTCTTCGCGAAGTGGTCGTGGTCGAGATGGGTCAGGCACGCCGCGACGACCTGATCGGGACGGAGGCCGAGGACCGCGAGGGCGTCCCGCACCCGCCGCGGCGAGAGCCCCAGATCGACGAGGATCGCGCGAGGGGAGCCGTGCTGCCGCCACGCGATCACGCTGGCGTTGCCGGACGATCCGCTGCCGAGGTTCGCGAAGAAGAGATGCGGATCGCTCGAAGCCGCGGCGTCGAACCCGGCCGGCATCAGACCGCCATGTCCGCGGAGCGGGCGCGGTCGCTGCCCTCTCGGCCATGCCGCGTGACAAGCCCACGCTTGCTCTTCGCGATGAACTCGAGGTACCGCGCGATGGTCGGATCGTCGGCCCGTTGCCGCAGCCGCTCCGTTGCGGCGCGCAGACCGAGCCCATCGCGGCAGATCGTCTTGTAGACCCACCGCACCGCCTCGATCTCCGCGAGCGTGGCGCCCTTGCGGCGAAGCCCCACGAGGTTCAGGCTGCCCGCGAAGTTGGTCGCGGTCACCATGAAGTGGGGCATGAGGTCGAGCGAAATGGCGGTGCCGCCGGAGATCATCGAGCCGGCGCCGACCCGGACGAACTGGTGCACCGCGGAGTTGCCGCCGGTGATCGCCCCGTCCTCGATGACCGCGTGACCGCCGAGCAGGCTGCCGTTGGCGAACGTGCAGCCGTTGCCGACCACCACGTCGTGCCCGGCGTGCGAGCCGACCATGAAGTAGTTGCGGTTGCCGATCCGCGTGGGATCGGTCGCGTGAGTCGCGCGGTGGATCGTGACCTGCTCGCGGAAGGAGTTGTGGTCGCCGACGACCACGCCCGGGCCAGGCTCGAACGGATCGAAGCGGGCCGACTGCGGAGCCATGCCGAGGCAGACGCCCGGCCAGATCAGGTTCCCCTCGCCGATGACGAGCGGTCCCTGAAGGGTCGCCCGAGCCATCATCCGCGTGCCCGCGCCGATCCGGATCGGGCCGCAGAGGATGCATCCGGGTCCGATCTCGACGTCGTCGGCGAGTTCGATCTCGCCTTCGAGGATGGCGGTGCCATGCACCTTGGGCATGGG
>JBMTTG010000151.1:0-7366 GCA_049449095.1 Phycisphaerales bacterium
CTCACGCCTCTTCGGCATCCGCCTCGATCGGCTTGCCGCTCGGCCGCGGCTCGGCCGACTGCTCGTCGATCAGTTCGCGAAGGAGCGTGGTCGCGAAGCCGCCCTTCGAGAGATCGAACGCGAGCCTGACGTATCCGCCATGCTCGTCGGTGCCCGCATCGAGTTCGATGTTCTTCGGGAACATCCGATACGGGCGCCGCGCGCCATCCGCGGCGTCGGGGCCGCTCGCGAGCATCGCGGGCTCGACGCCGAACGCGGCCAGCGCCGCGAGCTCCCGCGCTGCCGTTTCGCCCGAAGCCTCGAGAAGCTTGGCGCCCCAGAGCGGTCCCGCCGGCGAGAGTTCGCCCTTCGCGAGACGCTCCCCCAGATCGCCGCGGTCGAGATCCTCGCGGGTCACCAGGAAGCTCGATCCGCCCTCGTGCCGGAACGCGACGTCGCCTTCCGCGAGCGACTCGAAGGTCCCCTCGCGGAGCCGCGCGTCGAGCAGCCGGTTGTAGGCCGCCGACTGGATCGCGCTCACCCAGAAGCTCCGCGCGTGATCGCCCGCCGACATCACCGCGCGACGCGCCTTCCCGTACTTCATGTACTTGCGAAGCGCGATGCGCTCCGCGGCGTCGTTGTGGCCCCAGCCCTCCGCGGCCCGTTCGAAGTCGCCGGCATCGAACGCCTCGCGAAACGGGCGCTGATGCTCGGGAAACGCCGAGCCCTTCGCGCCGAGCAGTTCTCCGAGCACGCCGTCCCAGTCCTGACGCAGCAGGAGCGCGCCGAGCCGATGGGTGTTCGCGCGATAGCCGAACCGTTGCGGGCCGAAGTGGTTCGGAGCGCCGCGCCGCTCGAGCGTCTGCAGCCGTCGCCAGATCGTCGGGGCCGCGAGCGGATCGATGCGGCGGATGCGGATCACGAAGCGGTTGCCGGCCAGATGCCCGCGGCGAAGCTTGTTTCGATGCCACATCGCCCAGAGCACCGCGACGCGATCGGTGCCGAGATCGATCGAGCCCGGGCCGGTCGCCGCGGCGAACTCCTTCACACGGCCGGGCAGATGCACCGACACGGTCTGCCGCGTGATCGCGAGGCGATCCTTCATGCCCGCCGCGCCGATCGCGCTCTCGGCGACGCCGAAGTGCCGGCCGAGAAGCCGCAGCAGCTCGGCGTGCGACATCATCCGCTTCTGGATGCCGAGATAGAGATGCTCGCCGTCGCCGGCGGGCTCGTAGAGCGGAAGCTCCTCGACGAGGAAGTCCTCCGCGCGTTCCTTGATGACGCCCGCCGGTCGACCGGCCGGATCGAGCAGATGCTCGCGCGGGAGCGGATCGGGAAAGGGATGCGGCAGTTCGCATCGCCGCGACGACTCGTCGCGGCCATCGTCCTTCTCGGCCGGCTCGCGATCCTGCACACCCGTCGAGGACGGGGTCACTGCCACGGCTCGTCCTCGTCGGCGTCCTCTTCCTCCTCGAAGAGCTCCGTCGCATCCTCGGCGAAGTCCTGCTCGAGCGCTTCCGCGGCCGCCTGCTGCGCTTCGGCCGAGAGCGATGGATCGTTCGCAGCCTGCTCAAGCACCTCCTCGGCGACGAAGATCGGCACGCCTTCCGCGACACCGAGGGCGATCGCATCGCTCGGCCGCGAGTCGATCTCGATGTTCGCGCCCGCCTGCTCGACGAGCAGCTTCGCGTAGAAGGTGCCGCCCTTGAGGTCGTGGATCTCGATCGAGGTGAGCGTGCCGCCGAGGGCGCGGATCGTCGACGCGAGCAGATCGTGGGTCTGCGGGCGAGGGATCTCGAAGCCCTTGAGGCGACGCTCGATCGCGAAGGCCTCCGGCAGCCCGATCACGATCGGAAAGGTGCGGCTGCCGCCCACCTCGCTCAACTCGATGATCTGCATGTCGGTCATCTCGCGGATGAAGACCCGCGAGAGTTCCATGCGCACCGCCATGAGTGGGCTCCCGTGCCGAGATCGACATCGACTCGACGCAGCGCGATCGTAGCAGCCCTGAACCGCCGACTCGCCCTCGGATCCGGACCCGATCGAGCCGCGTCGAAGGGATGTGGAGGTGCTCAGCCGGTCCAGCCACCGAGCACGAGGCTGAGATCGACGCCGTCGACCACGCCGCTGCGATCGACATCCGCGTCGCAGGAGGCCTCCGGCGGGCAAGGACCCCACGAGCCGAGCACGATCGCGAGGTCCGCGCCGTTCACAGCGCCGTTGCGGTCGATGTCGCCGGGAACCGGAACCGCCGCCACCGCCGCAGCCGCGTCGAGCCGGCCGAAGCCCGTGAAGAGGTCGTAGCCGGGCTCGTCGAGATCGACGGCGGTCGCCTCGAGGATCGCGCGGATCGACTCGGCGTCGAGGTACGGGTTCGCCGAGAGCATCAGCGAGATCGCCCCGCTGACGTGCGGCGCCGCGAAGCTCGTGCCGTCGCGGGTCGTGTAGGTCGTGGTGCCGCTGGCGCACAGCACCCGCTGCCCCGGGGCGACGAGCGAGATCCCGGCACCCCAACGCGAGTTCGACCAGCGGAGGTCGAGGTTGTTGGAAGCTCCGACGGCGATCGTCTCGGGCCACTGCGCCGGGAAGGCGAGGGTCGAACTCGTGCCGTTGCCGGTCGCGGCGACCATGGTCACGCCCGAGGCGTGTGCATAGAGCACGGCGTTGCGAAGGAGCTCCGTGCCCGCGAAGTACTGCAGGCTCATGTTGGCGATCGCCGCGCCGGCATCGGTCGCGAAGACGAGCCCCTCCGCCACGTACGACTCCGCGCCGCTGCAGGGATTGACGACGACGATCGGCAGGAACTTCACGTTCCAGTCGACTCCGGCCATGCCGAGGCCGTCGTCGCCGCGGGCCCCGAGCAGGCTTGCGACGCTCGTGCCGTGGCTTCCGCACCCGTCGGTGGTGTCGTCGGTGTCGAGCGGCACGTTCCAGCCCGGCAGGATCCGCTCGCCGAGATCGGTATGCGGATTGATCCCGCTGTCGAGGATCGCCACCACGAGGTCGCTGCTCCCGGTCGTGCGGGACCACGCGCCGAGCGCATCGACATCGGCTCCCGGCACGCCGGCGACGCCCGCCACGGTCTGCCCGATGTTCCGAAGGTTCCACTGTTCGGGGAAGCGCGGATCGTCGGGCAGATCGCCGGCAAGACCGCCGATCCCGTCGAGTTCCGCGAGTTCGACGCCCTCGAGTTGCGCGAATCGCGCCGCGAGCGCCGCGACCTCGCTGCCGCGGGGCACCTCGACGATCACGAAGCGATCGAGCCCGAGCGAAGAGGCCAGCGCCGCATCGGCGACGCCTCGCCGAAACGCCGGGCGGATCCGCTCGACGCTCGCGGCGAGGAACGTCTCCTGCGAAGCAGCGGTCGAGATCCCGCCGACCTGCAGCGACCACCGAGCGGCAGCGTCCTGCGAAACCGCCACGCCCGGGGCGAGGCGAAGGATCAGACGGTCCGAGGCGTGTCCGCCGACCTCATCGAGCCGCGGGGCCTTCACCGCTCGCCGCGGCGCCGACGGGGTCGCCTTCGAGCCTTCGCCGAGCGGCGACGACTGCATCGTGGGCGACGGACTCGAGCCGATTGCCGGTGGCGCCGCTTCGGCCGAACCCCATGCGGCGACCGATCCTCCGGCGAGGGCCAGTGCGATCAGGGTCTGGTGCTTGTGGGTTCCACCCATGACTTCGATCCGATCCACCGTACGCCGCACCGAGGGCGAGTGCTCGCGGGAATTCGCCTCCACGCTCAAAGCGGTTCAGGTTGCGCCAACGAGAGCCGGCGAGCGATCGCGGGCGCGGGTTATAGTCCCCCCTTCGCGCGATTCCCGGCGGTCCGGACGCCCGGACCAGACCGCTTGATCCTTCCCAGAGCCCCTTGCGAGAGCCGCCCCAAGCCCGCCAACCGCCCCCAGTTCACTTCCGAATCCGTCTCGATGGGCCATCCCGACAAGCTCGCGGACCAGATCTCCGACGCGGTGCTCGACGCGATGCTCAAGGTCGATCCGCGGTCGCGGGTCGCCTGCGAGACGCTCGTCACGACCGGCCTCGCGATGGTCGCTGGCGAAGTGACCTGCGGCGGCTACGTCGACATCCCGACGATCGTTCGCGAGACCGTCCTCAAGGCCGGCTACGACGACGCCCGCAAGGGCTTCGACGGCCGCAGCTGCGGCGTCTCGGTGGCGCTTGGCCGCCAGTCGCCCGACATCGCCCGCGGGGTCGATGAAAAGGCCGGCGGCAAGAAGAAGGAACAGGGCGCCGGCGACCAGGGCATGATGTTCGGGTTCGCGTGCCGCGAGACGCCCTCGCTCATGCCGCTGCCGATCGACCTCGCCCACCGGCTCGTCGCCAAGCAGGCCGAAGTCCGCGAGAAGAACCTCATCAAGGGCCTTCGCCCCGACGCGAAGAGCCAGGTCACCGTCGAGTACGAGGGCCTCGAGCCCAAGCGGATCGACACCGTGGTGCTCTCGACGCAGCACGATCCGATGTGGAACGGCCCCGCGAAGCAGGCGGCGCTCAAGAAGCTCGTGATCGCGAAGATCATCAAGCCGGTGCTCGGCAAGTGGTGGAATCCGAAGATCACCGTGCACGTCAACCCGACCGGGCAGTTCGAGGTCGGCGGCCCGCACGGCGACGCGGGCCTGACCGGACGCAAGATCATCGTCGACACCTACGGCGGCCGCGGCCGGCACGGCGGCGGCGCGTTCAGCGGCAAGGATCCGTCGAAGGTCGACCGCAGCGCGGCGTACATGGCCCGCTACATCGCGAAGAACATCGTGGCCGCGAAGCTCGCGCGCGTGTGCGAGGTGCAGGTCGCCTACGCGATCGGCGTGGCCGAGCCGACCTCGGTGCTCGTCGACACGCAGGGCACGGGCAAGATCGCCGACGCCGATCTCTCGGCGCTCGTCCGCAAGCACTTCCGCCTCACGCCTCGCGGCATCATCGAGTCGCTCGGCCTCCTCAAGCCGATCTACTCGCCGACCGCGACCCACGGCCACTTCGGCCGCGAGCCGGGCGAAGGCGGACCGGGCACGTTCAGCTGGGAGAAGACCGACAAGGCCGCGGCGCTCAAGAAGGACGCCAAGGCCTTGGCTCGCTGATCCCGCGTGGGACTGAACGAACACGACGGCGATGAACGCGCCTCGCGGGACGACTCCGGCGAACGCCGCGAGGATGCCCGCGCCGTCGCGATGGAGCGGATCGCGAGCCTCGCCTCGCGTTTTCCGGATCTCGGGCTTCCCGAACAGGAGCGCGACGAGGCGCCGATCCCGCCCCTCGCGCGGGCCATCGAGCACGAGGTGCGGCGCCGCTGGCTGACGTTGGCGGCGATCTGCGAGCGTTCGCTCGACCGCGGCTCGTGGCAGCGACTCGAGCCTCGCCTCAAGGCGACGCTTCTCGTCGGTGCTGCACAGCTTCTGTTCCTCGACGGCGAGCCGGATCACGCGGTCGTCGACGCGGCGGTCTCCTGGGCCTCGAAGCGCATCCGTCGCGGCGCCGGCGGACTCGCGAATGCGGTGCTGCGTCGTGTGGCGGAGTCGCGGCTCGAGCGGCTCGCGGCGGGTGATCCCCGCGCCACGTCCTTCGAACGTCATCGCGACGTGCTTCCGCGACGCGACGGATCCGCGTGGCGACTCGCGAGCGAGACCTTCGCCACCGAGCCGGTCGAACGGCTCGCCGAGCAGACGAGCCACGGACGCGAACTGCTGCTTCACTGGACGAACGCCCACGGCTTCAAGGTGGCTCGCGACCTCGCGGCGCACGGACTGCTCTCGGCCCCGACGATTCTGGCTGGGCCCGAGACGGCCTTCCCCGACGATGCATGCCTCGAGCCGCATGAGGCCACGGGGTTTCGCGTGTTCGTCGGGGAGCCGGTCTCGCTCGCGAAGTTCCTCGAAGCGCATCCGAGGCTTCGCGTCCAGGATCCCGGCAGCGCAGCGCCGGTCGAGGCGACGGCAGCGCTTCGCCCGCGACGGATCCTCGATCTCTGCGCCGGCCGCGGCACCAAGACGAGGCAACTCGCCGCGAGGCATCCGACCGCCGAGATCGTGGCGGTCGAGCCCAACGAGTCGCGGCGCCAGGACCTCGAGCGCCTCGCGGCGAGCCTGCCGCAGGTCAGGGTGATCGGACACGACGGCTTGCCCTCGCTCGCCGGCTCGATCGATCTCGCCCTGCTCGATGTGCCGTGCTCCAACACCGCGGTGCTGCCCCGCCGGCCCGAGGCTCGCTATCGCTTCACGAGAAAGCGGCTCGAGGGACTCGTCGAGACCCAGCGCGAGATCGCCCGCGCCGCGGAGCCGCTGCTCTCGCCCTCGGCGGCGGTCCTCTACGCGACCTGCAGCCTCGAGCCCGCGGAGAACGAGCGGCAGGCGGCCTGGATCGCCGAGCGATTCGGCATGTCGATCCGCACCGGGGCGGTGCGGTTGCCGCGCGGCCTGCCCGGGGAGTCGGCGTCCCGCTACGCCGACGGCGGGTTCCACGCCCTGCTCGAGCGCTAGGGCTTCGGCGGCCGGCACGCTCGCCCACGAGCCGCCGCGGCAAGGGTCGCTCTCGAATCCAACGATTCGAGACCTCGGAATCGCGACGGCGACCCGGTACCATCTCCGCCTTCGCGCTCGGACCGTTCGCCCCATGTCCACTGCCGCCCCTCGGGCCATGAAGCTTCTCGACATCATCCGCCCCGAATCGATCGTGGTGCCGCTCGCGGCCACCACCAAGCACGAGGCGATCGATGCGCTCGTGGACCTGCTCGCGGCGCAGAAGCGGATCCCCGATGCCGCGGCACTCAAGCGGGTGGTTTGGGAGCGCGAGATGCAGCGCTCGACCGGCATCGGCGAAGGTCTCGCGATCCCGCACGGCAAGTGCCCGGGCCTCTCGGGACTGGTCGCGGCGATCGGCAAGCCGGAGGAGCCGATCGAATTCGACGCCATCGATCAGAAGCCGGTGCGGCTCGTGATCCTGCTTGCGTCGCCGGCGGATCGCATCGCCGAGCACATCCAGGCCCTTGGCCGGATCAGCCGCACGATGGCCGATCCGGCCGTTCGCAACGCGGCCTACGCCTGCGACTCGCCCGAAGCGCTCTACGAGATCTTCCGCAAGGCGGACGCGTAACGAACCCAAGCCGCCATCGCTGCCGCGCATGGGTCGACGATCGACCGGCGAAAGGTCTCTGATAGGAAACGATCCCGCCGAGCGTTCCCTTGAGAGGATGCGGATCGTGCGTCCGCGAGGACGTCGGACTCGCGATGACGCGACCGCATCGTCATGACCTAGTCCACCAGTGAAGCGGGAATCCTTCCGACCGTCGCGAGGCCGTCCTCGCTGAAGAGGACCAGCCCGACGATCGCGCCATCCTTCGACGAGACCACGGCCGCGCCGAGCAGCTCCGGTGAGAGCCGGA
>JBMTTG010000152.1:0-7319 GCA_049449095.1 Phycisphaerales bacterium
GGCGTGCGGGTGCGGGGGCGGCCGGCGAGACACTGGTAGAGAGGAGGAGAAGAGGAGAGGAGGAGAAGAGGAGACGGGCCGGGAAGAAAGGGGTGAGGAGTGAGGAGTAAGGAGAGCAGAGATCCGGCGCCCGAAACCCGCGCCGATCGTCCGAAGTCGCCGAAGCGCGCCTGGCGAATCGCAGCCTCTCGGCGGGATCTCTCGAGTGCGCCGCGGCCGTGCGGGCGAGACGCCCCCTGCCACGCGATCCCGGTCACGCTCGCTCGAGGCGGCCGAGACGTTCGACGCAGACTGCTCGAATCGGCTCGTCGAGATCGGTCTCCGCGAGAAGACCCCGCAACGCGTCCAGCGTGGCAAGGCCATGGCGGATCGCCGACGCGATGAAGACGAGGTCCTTGGCTCTCCCGGCCACCAACTTTGACACGAGCAGATCGTGGATCTCGGGGCAGATCGCGGTGGCGCCGCCCATGCGCGGCGTTCGCACTCGAATCGCTCTCGCCTTCCAACCATCGGGAAGCCTGGCGGTCTCCTCGCCGACTCCGTGGGCGTAGTACCCGAAGGTGCGATGAAAAGGCGAACCTTCACCGATCGATCCCTCGATGAGGTCGGCATCGAGCGGATCGCGCGTAGCAAAGAGATCCAACTCCATCGATTGAAGCAGTTCGGGCGGCGCCTCTGGAAACTGACCAAGCACCGCTTGGGACCCCACCACCACGAACTCGTCCGCACCGGTGATCGCCGCCGAGGCCCGCACGATGTGTTCGAGTTGTTGGCGATTCATCCGGCGATCGTCTCCCGCGCGTCTCGCTTGATCGCCCACACCTCTGCCGGCGACAGCACGCCCGCAAACGGCGAGTTCTGCCGGTACTGCCTTCCCTCCTCGTCGTCGCGAACCAGCATGGCCACGATCTCCCCGACCGGTCGATCGAGCAGACGAGCCCACGTGTCGTAGCACCTGAGCAGGCTGGGAGCATCGGAGTTGTTCGCGCGCCAACGCTCGAGGTTCCGCCGAGCCAGCTCGAGCCACTCCGGATGCTTCTCGAGACCCGCGGCGACCCGACGCCCCATCTCGAGGCTGACGCGATCTTGCAGTTCGTGCCCCATGGGCCGAAGCGTAGCCGCGCCGCACGACGGGGCCGACGCTCGGCTCCCGCCAACAGCCTGCTCACGCTCCGACGCCGCGTCCCCTGCAGTACCCTTCGCCGATCGCTCCTCCCGCCCCCACGGAACCCTGCATGCGATCGACGGACGACCACCGGCTCCGGGTGGGACCAGTCTCGATGGGCGCGCCACGCACCCTCGCCCTGCCCGCGTTGATCGCCGCCCTTCTGCCGCTGGCTGTCCCCGCGTGCGGCGAGCGTGATCGCGATGCCAAGCCCGCCGAGCCGCCGCCGGTGCCGGTCGTGGTCGCGGCGGTGCGGGTTGCCGATGTCCCCCTCTACGCCGACTTCACCGGCCGCCTCGAGGCGTACTCGACCGTCGAGATCATCGCGCGGGTCGAGGGCGAGCTCTCGGAGCGGCTCGTCGAGGAGGGCCAGGAGGTCGAGGCGGGCGAGATCCTCTTCAAGATCGACGACCGGACCTTCGCCGCGAACGTGAAGCAGGCCGAGGCGGCGCTCCTCAAGGCCAACGCCGACCTCAAGCTCGCCCGCGAGCAGGTGCAGGTGCGGGCGGCCGAGGCGGCGGTCACCCAGGCGAAGGCGCGGCTCAAGCGAGCCCAGACCGACGAGGCGCGGCTGCGCCCGCTCGCCGAGATCGACGCGGTGCCGCGTCAGGATCTCGACAACGCGATCGCCGCGGTCGAGGTCGCGCAGGCCGAGGTCGACGCGCAGGAGGCGACCCTCGAGAACACGAAGCTCTCGACCGAGATCGAGATCGCACGCGGCGACGCGGCGGTCGAGTCGGCGCAGGCCTCGCTCGAGCAGGCGCAGATCCTGCTCGGCTACTGCACGATTCCCGCGCCCGAGAGCGGCTGGATCGGCCGCATCGACATCGACGTCGGCAACGTGGTTGGGCGAGCGGGCATGACCGAGCTGACCACCCTGCGGACCATCGATCCGATCTACGTCGACTTCGCGATCAGCGAGTCGGACTATCTGCAGCACGCCAAGGACATCGCCGAGACGCCCACCCCGCCGCCGCTCGAGCTCATCCTCTCCGACGGGGAGGTGTGGGACGAGCCCGGACGATTCCTCTTCGCGGAGCGCTTCGTCGACCTCCGCACCGGCACCATCACCCTGCGCGGCGAGTTCCCGAACCGCGACGACTACCTGCGACCGGGCATGTTCGCGCGGGTGCGAGGCGAGATCGACGTGCTCGAGGACGCCCTGCTCGTCCCGCGCCGCGCGGTGATGCAGCGGCAGACCTCGCGCTACGTCTACCTCGTGGGCGAGGGCGACGTCGTGCAGCAGCGCACCGTCGAGCTCGGAGCCGACGCCGGATCGGACGTGGTGGTCGTCTCCGGCCTCGCCGCCGGCGACCGCATCGTGGTCGAGGGGCTTCAGAAGGTCGCCCCCGGCGTCCGGATCGTCCCGATGGACCGCCCCTCGTCGGCCGAGTCCGCCGAGCCGGTCCCGGGCGGCGGAGCCTGATCCGCGATGGCCCGCTTCTTCATCGATCGCCCCGTCTTCGCGATGGTGATCTCGCTCGTGATCTCGATCGCGGGCGCGCTCTCGATCACCTCGCTGCCGATCGCGCAGTTCCCGCAGATCAGCCCCCCGACGGTCTCGGTCGAGATCACCTATCCCGGCGCGAACGCCACCACCGTCGCCGAGGCGATCGCCTCGATCGTCGAGCAGGAGGTCAACGGCGCCGAGGGCATGCTGTACTTCAGTTCCCGCAGCTCCTCCGACGGCCGCTACTCGCTGACCTGCACCTTCGAGGTGGGCACCGACCTCGACATCGCGACCGTCGACGTCAACAACCGGGTGAACAAGGCGTCGGCGCGGCTTCCCTCCGAGGCGATCGACCAGGGCATCAAGGTCACCAAGAAGTCGCCCGACATGCTGATGGCGATCAGCCTGTCGAGCCCCGACGGCACGTACGACGACATCTTCGTGAGCAACTACGCGACGACGCAGGTCGTCGACGCGGTCGCCCGCACCGAGGGCGTCGGCAGCACGCAGATCGTCGGGCAGCGCGACTACTCCATGCGGCTCTGGCTGCGGCCCGACCAGCTGCCTCGCCTCGGCCTCACCGCGAGCGACCTTGCCCGCGTGGTCAAGGAGCAGAGCACGCTCGTGCCGACCGGCGCCGTCGGGCAGCCCCCCGCTCCGACGGGAACGGAGTTCCAGCTCGCCATCAACGCCGAGACCCGGCTCTCGACCCCGGAGGAGTTCGAGCAGCTCATCGTGCGAACCCTGCCCGACGGCTCGATCCTCCGAATGAAGGATCTCGCGCGGGTCGAGCTCGGGGCGCAGAACTACTCGAGCTTCGGCCGGCTCGACGGCGCGCCGGCGGTGGTGATCCTCGTCTACCAGCGCCCCGGCGCGAACGCGCTCGCGACCGCCGAATCGGTGAAGGCGTTGCTCGCCGACCAGCTCGGCCCCGTGATGCCCGCGGGCATCGAGTACGACATCACCCTCGACACGACGATGTTCGTGACCGCGGCGATCGAGGAGGTGATCCACACCGTCGCCGAGGCGTTCCTGCTCGTGCTCGCGGTGGTCTTCCTCTTCCTCGGATCGTTCCGCGCGACGCTCATCCCGATGCTCGCGGTGCCGGTCTCGCTGCTCGGCACCTTCGCGTTCTTCGTGGTGTTCGGCTTCTCGATCAACACCATCAACCTCTTCGGGATCATCCTCGCGATCGGCCTCGTGGTCGACGACGCGATCGTGGTGGTCGAGGCGGTGGAGGTGCATCTCGCCCGCGGCCTCTCGCCGCGCGAGGCCACCACGAAGGCGATGGAGGAGGTGACCGGCCCGGTCATCGCGACCACGCTCGTCCTCTGCGCGACCTTCGTGCCGGTCGCCTTCATGGGCGGCATCACCGGCGAGATCTACCGGCAGTTCGCGCTCACGCTCTCGGTGTCCGTCTGCCTCTCCTCGGTGGTCGCGCTCACCCTGACCCCCGCCCTCTGCCGCCTGCTCCTTCGACATCGCGGCGAGGCCCGGGGCCCGATCGCGAAGGGCCTCGCGCTCTTCTCGCGCTTCCTCGACCGTTCGACCGGCGCGTACGGCGCCGTCGTCGCGGCGCTGGTGCGCAAGTCGATCCTCGCCCTCGTCGCGGTCGGCGCCGTCGTCTTCGGGATCTCCGATCTCGGCAAGCGGCTGTCGAGCGGCTTCGTGCCCGCGGAGGATCTGGGCTACCTCTTCTCGCTGGTGGTGCTGCCCGACGGCGCGAGCCTCGAACGCACCGAGCAGATCGCCAGCCGCTTCGAGAGCTTCGCGAAGCAGGTTCCGGGGGTGCGCAGCGTGGTGAGCCTCGGCGGCCTCAACCTCCTCACCGGAACCTACGACTCGAACGCGGCAAGCTTCATCACCGTGCTCGAGCCCTGGTCGGAGCGTGACGAGCAGTCCGAGTCGGTCGACGCGGTCCTCGCGGCCTTCCAGCGCGAGCTCGCGTCGTATCCCGAGGCCGTCGGCTTCGCCTTCAATCCTCCGCCAATCCCCGGCATCGGCACCTCGGGCGGCCTTCAGCTCGAGGTGCAGGCCCGCGCGGGCCAGCCCCTCGAGGATCTCTTCGAGGTCGCGCAGCGGTTCACCGCCGCCGCGACCGCCCGCCCGGAGATCGGCGGCGTCTTCTCGAGCTTTCGACCGACCGTGCCCCAGATCGACCTCTCGATCGATCGCGATCGCGTGCGCACCCTCGGCGTCCCGATCGACCAGGTCTTCGAGAGCCTGCAGGTCTTTCTCGGCGGACTCACCGTCGAGGACTTCTCGGCGTTCGGCCGCACCTATCGCGTGATGATGCAGGCCGAGCCCCGCTTCCGCAGCAGCCCCAAGGCGATCGACGAGATCTACGTGCGCTCCTCCGACGGGGCGATGGTGCCGCTCTCGACGCTCGTCGAGCTCGAGCCGGCGACCGGTCCGAACGTCGTCTTTCGATACAACATGTTCCCCTGCTCCGAGCTCACGATCGGGCCCGCGCCGGGGTTCACCGGCGGCGACGTGATCGCGGCGGTGCGGGAACTCGAAGGCACGGAGATCCCGGCCGGCTACGGCACCGAGTGGACCGGCATGGCGTTCCAGCAGATCCGCGCCGCGGGCGGCCAGACGCTCATCCTGCTGCTGGCGATCACCTTCGTCTTCCTCTTCCTCGCGGCGCAGTACGAGAGCTGGTCGATCCCGCTCTCGGTGCTGCTTGGCCTGCCCACCGCGATCCTCGGCGCCTTCGCGGCGATCTGGATGCGCGACCTCGCGATCGACGTCTACGTGCAGATCGGCCTCGTGATGCTCATGGGCATGGCGGCGAAGAACGCGATCCTGATCGTCGAGTTCTCGAAGCTCCGCCGCGAGGAAGGCGACGGCGTGATCGATGCGGCGATCGAGGGCTCGAAGCTCCGGTTCCGCCCGATCCTCATGACCGCGATCTCCTTCCTGCTCGGCGTGCTGCCGCTGGTGCTCGCGGCCGGCGCCGGCGCCGCGAGCCGCATCTCGCTCGGCACCGCGGTCTTCGGCGGCATGCTCGTGGCGACGGCGATCGGCGTCTTCCTGATCCCGATGCTCGACGTCGTGGTGCAGCTCGTGGTGCGAAGGTTCTTCGGCGAACCGAAGCCGACGAAGTCCCCCGCGGCCGATGCGGCGGCCGAAGGAGGCGCCTCGTGATCGGCCGTCGCCTTCGTCTCGGTTCGACCTCGCTGCTCGTCGCGACACTCGCCTCGATCGCCGGCTGCAAGGTCGGCCCCGATCCAGCGCGGCCGGACATCCCCACCCCCGAGTCCTTCCGCGCCGCGACCGAGTCGCAGACCGCGGCGAGTCCGGACGAACTCACCTGGTATGCGCTCTTCGAGGATCCGGTCCTGCGAGAACTGATCCGCGAGGCGCTCGCCGGCAACGACGATCTCGCCATCGCCGCCGCGCGGGTGCGCGAAGCCCGCGCCGCCTCCGCGATCGCGGACAGCCGCCTCTTCCCGACGATCGACGGCAACGTCGGCATCGACACGCAGGGCATCCCGCGGCAGGGATTCCCGATCTTCCCCGAGCCGCAGGACCGCGACGGCTTCACGCAGAGCCTCGGCGGCTTCGCGTCGTGGGAGATCGACCTGTGGGGCCGCTACGCCCGCGCCGCCGACGCCGCGAGCGCCGACCTGCTCGCGCGCGAACTCGATCGCGCCGCGGTGATGCAGACCCTCGTCGTCGAGGTCGCGGCGTCCTACTTCCGGATGATCGCGGCGGACGAGAACCTCGCGATCACCAACCGCACGATCAAGAGCCGCGAAGCGTCGCTCGAGCTCGTGAGGGCGAGGCTCGAGCAGGGCATCGCGAGCAAGCTCGAACTTCGACAGGCCGAGAGCCTCCTGCAGAGCGCCCAGCTCTTCGTGCCGGTCTACGAGTCGCAGCGCGAGCGCGAGGAGAACCTGATCTCGCTGCTGCTTGGCCGCAATCCGGACGCCGTGCCGCGCGGCGAGCCGCTGGCGAAGCAGGTCGAGACCCTCGAGGTTCCGGCCGGTCTTCCCTCGCAGCTGCTCGAGCGGCGCCCCGATCTCGTTGCCGCCGAGGCGCAACTCGCCGCCGCGACCTCGCGGATCGGCGAGGCGAAGGCGCTCCTCTATCCGCAGCTGACCTTGACCGCGTTCGGCGGCGTCAACAGCCAGGACCTCTCGAACCTCTTCGATGCGAGCAGCACCTTCTGGGATGCGGCGCTCACCTTGACCATCCCGATCTTCAACGCCGGGCGCCTCGAGGCGAACGTCGCCGCGAGCGAGGCCCGCGCCGAGCAGGCGGCGAGGTCGTATCTCAAGGCTGTGCGCACCGCCTTCAAGGAGGTCTCCGACGGTCTCGTCTCGCTCGAGAAGCTGCGGGAGTTCCGCCGGATCCAGGAGGAGCGCGTCGCGGTGCTCACCGATCAGGCTTCGCTCTCGCAGGCCCGCTACAAGGGCGGCGTGACGAGCTACCTCGAGGTGCTCGACAGCGAGCGGCAGCTCTTCGAGGGCGAGCAGTCGCTCGTCTCGGCGCGGCTCGACGAGGTCTCGGCGGTGGGCTTCCTCTTCCGAGCGCTTGGCGGCGGATGGGAGTCGCTGGCGAAAGAGGCCGTCGACCCCGCCGATTCGGACACCGAGGCGGCGAGCCCCGGCTCCGAGGACCGCGTCGCCGCGAGCGGATGAGCGCGACTACCCTCTCCGCCCCCTATGCCCGATCTTGCGAACAAGGCGATCGTGA
>JBMTTG010000153.1:0-7316 GCA_049449095.1 Phycisphaerales bacterium
CGATCGGCACTCGCCGACCGATTGACCGACTCGATGTCCCAAGCCCGCCCCCAGTTATGGGGGCGGGTTTTTTGTTGGAGCCAGTCCCTCCGGATGGTTGCGCGAATTGGCCTGATGCCCCGATTCGCTTGGCGGGCAGCAGCCCGCGAGCCCCAAGCAAGTTCGGCGGTGCTGCGGATCGGTCTCGGGCCGAGGTTCCAGACGTTGTCGCGGCTGGACGGCACCGGGGGATGTTTGGCAGTTGGTCTCGGCCGCAACCCGACTCCTAGGCGGCGTCTCATCGTGGTCCCGGTGCGAGGGACTGGAAGTCCGGTTCGCCGAGTAGTCCCGGTTCCATCGCATGGCGGGGAAGTTGCGGGATGTCCGCTCCCGGTCCGGGGGTCGCCTAGACCATCCCCCAAGAAGCGGCCCGCACCATCTCGATCTCGCCGGTTCTGCCGAAACCTTGGACGGAATCCGACGTAATCCTGCGGAGTTCGACGTCCCGGCTTGAGAGCCGAGGTCACACTGTCGAAGCGTTGCAGGCCCCTGATCATGCCCGGTCGGCGGTTCCGTCGCCCGCCGTTATTGAGTCGCACGCCCCGAGCAGGCCGCTTCGGCCCTCGGAGTGAACCGAGAGTCGCCGCTCGCCGCCTGGCGAGTTTTCCTTGGATGGAGCCCTGACCGATGCCTTCCCGATCCGCCTTGCTTCTCGTTGGGGCCCTGAGCCTCGCCTCGCTCGTGCCCGTCGCCACCGCTGGCGGTGAGACGCCGATCGCCACCCGCCGCATCGCGAGCGGTCTGAACTATCCGACCGGGGTCTATCACGCGCCCGGCGACTCGTCGCGACTCTTCATCACCGAGAAGCCCGGCCGAATCCGGATCCTCGATCTCGAGACCGAGACGCTCCTGCCGACCCCGTTCCTCGATATCGATCCGCTCGTCACGGGCGGCACGAGCACCGGAAGCGAGCAGGGGCTGCTCGGTCTCGCCTTCCACCCCGACTACGCCAACAACGGCTACTTCTACGTCAACTACACGGGGTCGGGCGGGGCGACCACGATCCGCCGGTACACGGTGAGCGGCACGAACCCCAACGTGGCGAACGTCTCCAGCGCCCTGACGATCCTGACGATTTCCCAGCCCTACTCGAACCACAACGGCGGGTGGCTCGGCTTCGGGCCGGACGGCTACCTCTACATCGGGACCGGAGACGGCGGCAGCGCCAACGACCCGGGCAACCGGGCTCAGAACACCGGCGCGAACCAACTGCTCGGCAAGATGCTCCGAATCGACGTCGATGGCGGCACCCCGTACGGGATCCCCGCCGACAACCCGTTCGCCAACGGCGGCGGCGACAATCGGATCTGGGCGTGGGGCCTTCGCAACCCTTGGCGCTGCTCCTGGGACCGCGAGACGGGCGACTTCTGGATCGCCGACGTCGGTCAGAACGCTTGGGAGGAGATCAACTTCCAGCCCGCCGGTGTCGGCGGTCAGAACTACGGTTGGCGATGCAAGGAAGGCAATGCCTGCACCGGGCTCTCCGGCTGCACGTGCAGCAGCCCGTCGCTCACGAGCCCGATCCATGTCTACGGGCACAACTCGACCGGCGGCTACTCGTTGACCGGCGGCTTCGTCTACCGCGGCTGCGCCATCGAGGGTCTGCAGGGCACCTACTTCTTCGCCGACTATGTGACCAGCCGGATCTGGTCGCTTCGCTACGACGGCACGACCGTCTCCGGCTTCCAGGTCCGCACCTCGCAGTTGACGCCCTCGATCGATGGGCAGACCGTGAACCAGATTTCGTCCTTCGGCGAGGATCCCAACGGCGAGCTCTACATCGTCGACCAAGGCTCCGGCTCGAGCGGCCAGATCTTCAAGATCATCCCGGCCGACGGCTCCAACGGCTGCGATCCGGGCATCATTGGCGACATCGATGGCAACGGCCTCGTGAATGGCGCCGACCTCGCAGCGGTCCTGAGCGCGTGGGGCACCAAGGGCTCCAACGCGGACCTCGATGGCGATGGAGCGGTCGGCGGCAGCGACCTCGCGATCGTGCTGGGCAACTGGACCGGCTGATCGTCGAGTCCCGGCTCGAGTCTCGATTGAACCTTTGCGGCGTTCCGTCATCGATGGCGGAACGCCGAGGTTCATTGATCGGCGACATCCTCCGCACGGTGATCGCTGTGAAGCTGAGCGGTTCGACAGGGTGAGGGCCTCGAACCACAATCGATCGGATGAAGACCCGTCCCCGTCTCGCCCCGCCCACGCCCGAGGAAGTCGAGGCCGCCCTCGATCGGCTCAGCCCGTTCCGGCTCGCCGAGGCGTGGGACAATGTCGGCGTGCTTCTCGCGACCTCGCGGAAGTCGCTTGGCCGGATTCTTCTCACGATCGATCTGACCGAGCGCGTGCTCGACGAGGCGATCGCGAAGCGAGCCGACGGCATCGTCGCCTACCACCCGCCGATCTTCGCGCCGCTCAAGCGGCTCGCCGACCGTGATCGGGTGGAGCGCACGATCCGCCGGGCGGCCGCGGAGAACCTCTGGATCGCCTCGCCGCACACCGCCCTCGACGCGGCGCCGAACGGCTTGAACGACTGGCTGGTCGGCCTCGCCGGCAAGGGACGTGTCGAAGCGCTGCGGCCCGCATCGATCGCGCGCCCCACCGAGGCGTTCAAGATCGTCACCTTCGTGCCCAAGCCCTCCGTCGACGCCGTTCGCGCGGCGATGTCGCAGGCCGGCGCCGGCCGCATCGGCGACTACTCGGAGTGTGCGTTCTCCACCGACGGCACGGGAACCTTCCTCGGCGGGGCGTCGACGAAGCCCGCGGTCGGGTCGCGAGGTCGACTCGAACGCGTCGAGGAGTCGCGGCTCGAGATGGTCTGCGGCGCAGCGTCGTTGGCTGCTGCGATCGAGTCTTTGCGAGCGAGTCATCCCTACGAGGAGCCGCCGATCGAGGTGCACGCGCTGCAGCCGCAGCCGCGAGTCGATGCCGGCGCGGGGCGGGTGATGCATCTCGTGAAGCCGACCGATCTCGCTTCGCTCGCGAAGTCGTTCTGTCGGGGGCTCGAGCTCTCACGCATCGACGTGGCCGAGGCGAAGCATGGCAGAGCGAAGCAGAGGGTCGCTCGCATCGGCGTCTGCGCGGGCTCGGGAGGTGACCTGCTCGACGCCGCGATCGAGCAGGGCTGCGACGCCTTCCTCACCGGCGAACTCTCGCACCATCGCGTGCTCGACGCGGTGTCGCGTGGCCTCTCGATCCTGCTCGTCGGCCACACCGAGAGCGAACGCGGCTACCTGCCGACGCTCGCCAAGCGCTTGAAGCAGGCGTGCCCGGGGCTTGAGACGGTTGTCAGCAAGGCCGATCGGCCGCCACTTCGAACGATCGTTGATCGATGATCTCGGGCCGGCGGGGGTGCTTCCGCGATCGCGTTGCGCGATGACTCCGCCGCGTTCGGTGCCGGATCGGTGCCGGACATGGAAGACCCTGGCCGGATCACGACCTTCACGCGGCTCAGGCCGGCAGCGCCGGATCGACTTCGCCCGCGGCTTCGAAACCGCGCTGCCGCAGCAGGCAGGCGTCGCAATGCCGGCACGGCCGTCCCTCTTGGTCCGGGTCGTAGCAGCTCGTCGTCAGCGAGAAGTCGACGCCCAAGTCGAGGCCGAGCCGCACGATCTCGGCCTTCGTCATCGCCTGAAGCGGGGCATGCACGCGAAAGTGCGTCGTGCCCTTCGCGGCTGCTTCGACGCCATCGCGGGTGGCGAGGTTCGCGAGCCGCACGAACGCGTCGATGAACTCGGGGCGGCAGTCGGGATAGCCCGAGTAGTCGAGCGCGTTCACGCCGATCGCGAGATCGCGGGCGCCTCGCGCCTCCGCCAACGCGAGTGCGATCGAGAGGAACACCGTGTTGCGGGCCGGCACGTAGGTGACGGGGATCTCGGTGCTCTCCTCGACCGAGCGATCCTTCGGTACCGCGATCTCGTCGGTCAAGGCGCTCCCGCCGAAGGCCCGCAGATCGAGCGAGACGATGCGATGCTCGATTGCGCCGACGGCGGCCGCGACCTTGGCGGCGCAGGCGAGTTCCATGCGATGCCGTTGCCCGTAGTCGAAGGAGAGTGCGACCACCTCGAAGCCGCGCGAACGCATCCAAGCCGCGACGACCGCCGAGTCGAGGCCGCCCGAGAGCAGCACGATGGCGTTGCCCGCCTCGCTCACGCCGGGCTCGCCACGCTCTCGAGCACCCGCTGCACGATCCGCCGGGCGCTCGCGGTGTCGCCGGCGTGGAGCGGCGTCCGCGTCACCACGCGATGAGCGCAGACCGCGAGCACGTTGCCGACGATGTCCTCGGGCTCGCAGTAGTCGCGGCCGTCCATGAGCGCGGTCGCGCGGGCGGCTTGCGCGAGCGCCAGTGCCCCGCGCGGGCTGATCCCGACCTGGAGGTCCTCCGCGTCGCGGCTCGCCGCGGCGATCGCGATGACGTAGTCGACGAGCGGGTCGGCCAGGCGCACCGAGTCGACGCGGTCCTGCAGCGCGACGACCTCGTCCGCGGTCATCACCGGTTCGAGGTCCTGCAGGCTCGTCCGCGCGGGCTGAAGGCGAAGGATTCGCCCCTCGTCGTCCGGCGCCGGATAGCCGAGGCTGATCCGCATGAGGAAGCGGTCGAGCTGGTTCTCGGGCAATGGATAGGTGCCCTCGAACTCGTAGGGGTTCTGCGTCGCGACCACCATGAACGGCTTGGGCAGCGGGAAGACCTCGCCCTCCGCGGTCACGGTCGCCTCGCTCATCGCCTCGAGGAGCGCCGACTGCGTGCGGGGCGTCGTGCGGTTCACTTCGTCGGCGAGGACGACGTTGGCGAAGATCGGCCCTCGGCGGAACTCGAAGCCTCCCGAATCGCGGTCGAAGATGCTGACGCCGGTGATGTCCGAGGGCAGCAGGTCCGGCGTGCACTGGATGCGGCTGAAGCGGCAGTGGATGGACCGGGCGAGCGCATTGGCGAGCACGGTCTTGCCGACGCCCGGCACGTCCTCGATCAGCAGATGGCCCCGGGAGAGCAGGCAGAGGATCACCCGATCCACCGCCTGGAGATTGCCCATGTAGACCGAGGCGATGTTCTGGCGGAGTCGTTGGATTGAATCGAGCATCGGTCTCGCCGGGAAGCGAAGGAGGCGCGAGTATAAACCTGCGACTCCGCCATTCATCCGATGGACCAACGCGTCGACGAATCCCAAGGCCCGATCGAGACGGCGCCGCCGCGCCCCGCGATCGGCATCTCGCTGCCGTGCCATCGCTGCGGCTACGAGATGCGGGGGCTCGATCCGATGGCGGTCTGCCCCGAGTGCGGCGAGCCGGTCTGGCGATCGATCGCCGAGGCGGTGGATCTCGTTCCGATTCCCCTCGACGAGCCGTCGGCCCGCGGGCTTGCTCGAGCTCTCGACGCCCTCGCGGCGACGAGCCTCGCGATCACGATCGCGACCGCCGTGCCGCCGGCAGCCTGGATCCCGGCCGCGTGGTCGTCGGAGTTCGCGGCGATCGCCGGTCGAGGCATGCTGGCGCCGGTTTCCGCCGCGGTCTCGATCCTGGCTGCGGCGGGCGTCCTTGGATCGCTCGCGATGCTCTGGAGCCTGGGACGCCGTGCGCCGCTGGCGGCGGCGATGCTCGTCCTTCCTCGAAGGCTCTTGATCCTCGGGGCGGTTCCTTGGGGGCTCACCATGCTCGCGCTCCATCGCGGGCTGCTTCCGCCGATCGCGACGACGGCGGTGGCGGGAACCGCGCTCGGCGTGGTGCTCCTGGCGTGCAGCCTCGCGGCGGAGCGGCTTGGTCCGGTGAGCCGCCGATGGCAGGCGGGCGGCATCGCCATCCAACGCCCTCGCGGACTCGTCGCGGCGCTGGCGGTCGCGTTGGCCTCGATCGGCGTCCGGGGCGCGATCGAAGCCTGGCAGCGGCAGGGCGGCGGGGCGTGGACCGGCCTTTCCGAAGGCCTCTGGGCGGCGAGTGCCTTCGCCTCGATGCTCTCGATGCTGCTGGTCTGCGTCGGCGCGGCGTACCTCGCCGTCAATCTGCGGTGGATCGCCCGCGACCTCCGCCGCCGTCGCCCCGGGATCGGCGAGGTGATCGACACCGGCCGATGACGGCGACTGCCGATTCGGCAGGAAGTCCGGCGGCTTCGGCGAGTCGGTGACAGGGGCGCCCGGGCAGGTCGGGCGGGCGGGACGATCGGGCTCCGTCTCGGAGCCGCTCCAACCCCCGGGATGCTGCCCGAAGTCGGGTCGTGCGGTTCTTGCCGGTTGTCGGCGAAGGCACGCCCGGTTTGGCGCGGCGTTTGAAGAAGGGGCGGTTCCCTCCGCGGTCGCCAGCCTTCCCGCCCGGAAGCGTGCGTCCGCCGGAGCCGTCTCGAAGCCCTACCGGGCCAACGCCCATTCAGGAGAACTCGAACATGGCCGTGAAGGAACTGACCTTCGACATCGAAGCCCGCAAGAGCCTGCTCGCGGGAGTCGAGAAGCTCGCTGCCGCCGTCAAGAGCACCCTCGGCCCCCGCGGCCGAAACGCCCTGCTCGACAAGAGCTGGGGCGGCCCCAACGTCACCAAGGACGGCGTGACCGTCGCCGAGGAGATCGAGCTTCGCGACAAGGTCGAGAACATCGGCGCGCGGCTCGTCCGCGAGGCCGCCAGCAAGACCTCCGACGACGCCGGCGACGGCACCACCACCGCGACCGTGCTCGCCGAGGCCCTCTTCAAGGCCGGCCTCAAGCGGATCGCCGCCGGAGTCGAGGCCAACGCCCTCGTCCGCGGGATGAAGAAGGCGGCCGATGCCGCGTCGGTCCACATCGGATCGATGGCTCGTCCCGTCGCCAACGTCTCCGGAGGCATCGCCGCGGTCGCCACGATCTCGGCGAACAACGACGCCGAGGTCGGCAAGATCATGGCGAAGGCCTTCGACGCGGTCGGCAAGGACGGCGTCATCACCGTCGAGGAGGGCAAGGGCCGCGAGACCGAGGTCGAGGTCGTCGAGGGCATGCAGTTCGATCGCGGCTTCCTCTCGCCGAACTTCGTGACCGACGCCGAGGCGATGAAGGTCGAGTTCGACAAGTGCCTCGTCCTCGTCCACGAGGACAAGATCGACTCCGTCTCGAAGCTCGTTCCGCTGCTCGAGAAGGTGATGGCCTCCAAGAAGCCGCTCCTCATCATCGCCGAGGACGTGACCGGCGAGGCGCTCTCGACGCTCGTCATCAACAAGCTCCGCGGCGTGCTGCAGGTCTGCGCGGTGAAGGCCCCCGGCTTCGGCGATCGCCGCAAGGCGATGCTCGAGGACATCGCGGTCCTCACCGGCGGCACCGCGG
>JBMTTG010000154.1:0-7296 GCA_049449095.1 Phycisphaerales bacterium
ACGCGCTCGGAGAGAAGCAAAAAAACCCGAGCTCCGCCGCCGCAACGGCCGAGCGCCTGTGCAGGCGCGGCCACGCCGCCGGCTCGCGATGCTGCGGATACCGCCAATGGGCCGCGTGACCCGAGGCCGCGGAGTCTGCAGTCGAGCGACGAGGCGACGCGCGTGTTTGCGTCGTCGACGGCGGAGGCCGTCCTCGCCGATCGCGAGCGCCTCCAGGCCGGCGTCGCCCCGACGGATCGAGTGACGATCGGCCGAAGCGGGGGAGTGCCGTGGCCAACCGCCCGGGCGACGAGACGATTCATGGCCCGAGGCGACGGAGTTGTGGTGGTGGTCGCGAACGCGAGCGTTCAGTTCCGACCGCGTCGTCGGTCGCGTCGAGCGCCGATCGAAAGGGCCAGCAGCACCGTGGCCGCCGCGGGGGTCGGAATGAGCGCGATCGTCGTGGTCGGACCGGAGCCTTGTCCTCCGTCCCACGCGTAGCGGATGTCGGTGCCCGGTCCCTGGTCGTAGGCGAGGTTGGCGGCGAAGGTCATGATCGGACCACTCGAGAACGACTCGAGGACGAACCGCCCGATCTGCGTGCGGAGGGTCGCGGGCGCCACGCGTCCCTGCAGATTGGACGGTTCGGCGTTGAACCATCCGCAGTCTGCCGGCGGCATGGGCGCGGTCGGCGGATCGAAGACGCCCTCGAGCGAGGTGGTGTTGGTCGCGCCGGGCGAGAACGGTCCTCCGATCATCACGAAGGAGTCGTTGGTCGGAACCAGGCCGAGCTGGGGAAGGTTCGCCGTCGCCCAGATCCCCCAGGTGCCTGGTCCGCCCGCGAGCGTCTCGAAGTCGTTGTGGTGGAAGGCAGTACCGGTGACGGTCGCGATGTTCGCGTTGAAGACCGAGGTGACCGTGTCGAGCGGATCGTCGAACTGCCCATAGATGTCGCAGACGAAGTGATCCACGCCGCTCACGTTGACGACGTAGGTGTCGAACACGTACCCGATGAAGTCGGCGGGGCAGATCGCGGCGAAGCCGCCGGAGGCCGCCAGCGCGATGGCGAGTGAAGAACGGGAAGGGCGGTTCATGGCGTCTCCTGATCCGTGGCGGCACGAGCCGCGCGATTCGGCGCCGACCTCGGCGAGCCCGCCACGACGGCGCAGGCGTTCTCCGAGACCTCGCCGACGCTACCCGGGGCGACCGTCCCGCTCGATGGCGATCATGAAGTTCGGTCGAACTTGAGGTGGTTCGCCCGAGGCCGGAGGCCGTGTTGCGACGCGACTCGACGCGAAGTCAGGTGGAGCCCGTCGAGGTCGACGCTTCGAGCTCTTCGACGGTCGGGGTCGGGCGACCGGCGAGCTTCGAGAGCTTCACGACCGAGGGATCGACCGACTTCTTGCCGCGGATCACGAGAAGCTCGCGCCCCGCGAAGGTCTCGAGCATGGCGTCGGCCCACGCCTTGCGGTGGGCCGGAGCGCGAATCGACTTCGACCATCCGTCGACCATCCTCGCGAACCGCTCCGACGGCCGCTTGCTCTTCATGCGATCGTCCGCATCGAGATATCGCCGCGCGGCGGTCGTCGATTCGGCGAGGAACGCGTCGCCGCCGAGGTCCTGCCAGCAGCGGGCGAGCAGGCGCGGATTCGCACAGCCCTGCCGCTCGAGCGCATCGAGGAGACGCTCGATCGACTCCCGGGTCGCCGGCGGCGGCAGTTCGAGCACGCGGGCATGCGCAAGATCGCGCACGGTGGCGGCGTAGAGCGCCACCGATCGATCGGCGTGGGGCTCGAAGGCGCGATTGAAGGCCTCGAGCAACCCGATCGCGGCGATGGCATCCGGTGCGGCGTCGATCGCGGCCGTCACCAGCGGCAGGGCGTAGGCGTTGCGCTGCACCGACCATTCGACGAGCCGTTCGCATCGCGCCGCGCGCTCGGTCGTCTCGAGGCGGTCCCACGCCCGCCGCAGCACCAGCGCGTCGAGGAACGACTCGAAGCCCTCGTTCACGCCCCACGCCACGGACTGATGGAACACCATCGGCCGACGTCCGCCGACGTCGTCGTAGTTCCATCCCGCGTGCACCGTGGTCACCTCGTCGCCGCCGGTGGCGTACTGCCCGCCCTTGCAGCGGAAGGCGCCGGTCGCCGGATCGTGCTCCATGAAGACGATTGCGCAGTGGCCGGGCTGCCCGGCGGTCGACGCCGGCACGCCGCAGATGCGGTTGGTCCGGGCGCCGATGTTGCCCATCGTTCCGCAGACGCCGCCGTCCTTCCACATCATCTGGATGGAGCCGTAGCTGAAGGGGAACGGGCTCACCCGACGGGCGGACTGCATGTCGAACTGCTGCGCAATGCCGCCGATGTACTCGCCGTAGGTGCGGAACTCGCCCGCGTCGCGGTACCGCTCCCAGATCGCCTCGCGCTCCCGCAGCGGCTGGTCGTCGGCGGCGAGCATCAGCAGCACCGGCCAGGGGGCCTGGAGCGGAAACTTCGGCCACTCGCGATCGGTCCCGCTGAAGTCGTGGCGGTCGTTGCGGATGAACCACGCCATCGACTCGCTCGGGGTCGGAGCGCGATCGCGCTCGGCGGGCATGCGGCCCTTGGCGCGGTAGGCGTCGTGGAAGAGATCGTGCGCGGACTTGATCGCGGCGCGGAGGTCCTTGTCCTTCACCGCCTCGGTCGACTTCCAGTGCACGACGTGGTCGCCGCAGTCGATCCGAACCTCGGGGTGTCCGTGGGCGGCGAGGTACTCGTTGAACTCCGCCTGGAGCGCGGGCGAGGCGATCACGTCGGCACCGACGAGGCCACGCTCGATCGTCTTGGACACCGTCACCGGCTTGCCGCGGGGCTTCGCGACGCCGCGCTCGTCGTACTCGAGGGGCGGCAGCTCGCGGGTCTCGATCTCCACGGCGATCGGGGCGTGGTCTTCGAGGAAGTTGATCACGTGGTCGAACGCATCGAGGGTGCGCGACGGGTCTCTGGTGTCGACCGGCGTGCGAGGATCGCCGGGAATCACGAGGGACAGCGGCGGTCGCGGCGAGACGTCTGGAAGTTCGACCGGCTGGCTGCCGCCGTCGCCGTCGTTCCAGTCCGAGGCCTTCCGGCCCGTCGGCGCATAGGACCCCTGGATCGCGAACGCGAGGGCCAGTTGGGTGTAGTCGCGCCGCACGACCTGCTCGCCGAGATCGAGTTCGAGGGCGCGAAGCCCGAGCAGGACCGGCAGCGGATCGTTCCGGCAGCCGTAGACCGAGGCCTTGACGATGGGGTCGCCGTCGATCCACGCGATGAAGTCGCCGGGCAGGTCGATTCCGCGTTCGCGGCAGGCGGCGAGGGTGCGATCCCGGGCCTCGACCAGATGCCTCGTCGCGAGACGATCGAAGGAGTCGAAGGCGGATGGAGCGGCCGCGGCGGGTGTTGCGGCGGGCGCGATCGCCGCCGCCGATGCGTCGAACCAGGCGAGCGAGAGACCGAGCGCGACGATCGAGCCGAGGGTGAACGAGGCATGCCTCGCGCGCCGTCGGCGGCCGTTCGATCGGAGAGGCGGTTCATCACGCGATTCGGCTTCTTCGCTGCGGGTGCGGACCGTGAAGGCTCGATCGCGACGGGGTCTCATCCCCGAAAGGTACTTCGAGATTCCGCCGGGGCGAGCCGCCGAAGGCGCCACCGGGGCCCGCGTCGATGCCGGACGTACGGTGGGTGCCGTGCCCTCGATACCGGCGAACGAGACGCGAGGCGTCGCGGTCATTCCAGCGCGACGGACGAGGCCGCGGCCCGTTCGGGCCGCGACCCATCCGACCCGCGAAGTCCACCCGGCCCGGCCCGCGGGGCCCGATCGATCACCGCGATCGACGACCAGGCGACCCGCGAGCCGGCCCGCCGAGGCAGGGGGTGGTCAGTCGATCACCGTGGACACCGGCGATCGATGCAGCGCGTCCTCGATCACTCCAATCAGCGTCTGCGTATCGCAGGGCTTGTGAAGCACCGCGAAGGCCCGCCCGCACGCCGACATGGCATCGACCTGAGCCGATCGTTCGCCGGTCAGGAAGATCACCGGCGCAACGCGAAGCAGACCCTTGCGGCTCGACTCGATGCGATCCTGCACGATGCAGCCGTCGCCGGCGGGCATCCTCAGGTCGAGCACGATCACATCGGGTCGCCAGCGGTTGGCGAACTGCACCGCCTGATAGCAGTCCTGCGCGGTGCGGACCGCGTAGCCGGCGGCTCTCAGACGGACGGCCAGCGCGGTCAGCAGGCCGACATCGTCGTCGGCGATCAGAACCTTGGGTTGGTGAAGCATGGCGAAGCTCCGAAGGGGATGTTCAGGCCGGATGCATCGTCGATCGGGACGCGACCAGCGCCGCGTCGACGACCTGCAGCAGGTCCGAGGTGAGGAATGGCTTGCGCAGGAAGGTGACGTCCGCGATCCGTCGAAGACGCCGTCGGAACACCTCGCGGACGCCGCTGATCAGGATGATCGGCACCGACGAGGTGGCGCGGATGCACTCGGCGAGCGTGGCGCCGTCGCCGTCGGGCATGTGCAGATCGCAGATCACCAGATCGGGCGACTCGCGATCGAAGCAACCCAGCGCCTCGGCGCCGCTCCGGGCGACGATGCAGCGGTGGCCCTCCGAGGCGAGGCGCACGGAGATCGCCGTGGTGATCGCCGAGTCGTCGTCCGCGATGAGGATGGTCCTGGTTCGTCCGTGATTCATGATGCGACTCCTTCCATGCCGGCGGCCGGCTTCGTCATCCGGCGAAGCGCCGCCACCAGCGCGTGGTGATCGAACGGCTTTCCGAAGAAGGCGCGGGCTCCCAGCGCCAGCGCCTCGCCACGGACCGCGTCCTGCACGTTCGCGGTGAGCATGATCACCGGCAGGTCCGCGTGCCGCGGGTCCTCGCGAATGCGGCGCAGCACCTCGAGGCCGTCGATGTCCGGCATGCGCAGGTCGAGCAGCACCGCGTCGGGACGCGAATGCTCGATCGCAGCCAGTCCGTCGAGGCCGTTCACGGCGATGCGGGTCTCGAAGCCGCTGGCCTCGAGCCGCGCCGCGAGCGCACGCGAGACCGCCCACTCGTCGTCGATGACGAGCACTTCCGGGTTCATGGCGAGGTCTCCTGCGAGCGGATCGACTCGATCCACTCCGAGGGCGAGGTGCCGGGCGGCCACGAAGCCTCGAGCGTGAACTCGGCCTCGGGCACGCGTTCGGGGCTTTCGGACCGCTGCTTGGCGTGGATCTGGCGCAGGCGATCGAGCCAGGACTGCGGCGCGCGGGAGCGGCCGACGAGCAGCGCCCGTCCGGTGCGGCCATCGCAGCAGCCCGCCGGCAGCACCAGATCGGTCGCGAAGACGCTCGAACACAGCCAGCCCACGAGCAGATCGCCGGCGGTCTCCTGCGGGTCGACGGCTCGGGCGGAGATCAGCACGAGCGGATCGCGATCGGCGGCGAGGGCGTGGATGGTGGCGGCGGCGTGCTCGAGGACGGCGCGATGGTCGGCCACCGGCACGCTGAACGAGAAGCAGGCTCCCTCGCCCTTGCGGCTCTCGACGGTGAGTTGGCCGAGGTTCAGCCACGAGAGTTCGCGGGCGATGCTGAGGCCGAGTCCGAAGCCCTTCGCGGTGGCGCGGTGCGGCGTGCACAACTGCTCGAAGCGCCCGAAGAGGCGCCCGATCTCCTCCGTGGTGAGGCCGGGGCCGTGGTCCCGAACGGAGAGGACGACCTCGTCGCCGCCGGGAGCAAGGCGCGCCGAGACCACGACCTCGCCGCGGTCGGGCGAGAACTTGACCGCGTTGGTCATGAGGTTCGACAGGATGCGCCGCGTCTTGCCCGCGTCGCAGAACACCTCGGGCAGCGAATCGGCGATCTCCTCGCGGACGACGATGGACCGAAGGTTGGCCTTGGCCGCGAGCGCGCCGCGCATCGAGTTCATCAGCGATTCGATCGCCTCGCCTCGACGCTCGACCCGCAGGCTTCCCGCCCGCAGGCGACTCGAGTCGAGGAGGTCCTCGACCATCTGATTGAGATCGGTGACGGCACCGCCCACGATCGAGAGGTACTCGCGCTGCTCGTCGGTCACGGGTCCGGCGATGCCGTCGGCGATGATCGACGAGAACTCGCTGATCACCGCGAGCGGGGTGCGGAACTCGTGGGAGACGTCGTCCACGACCCGCAGCGATTCGGCGAGCTGCGACTCCACCTGCCGCCGCCGCGTGACGTCGCTGATGATCTCCGACACGCCGATCAGCTCGCCGTTCTCGTCGCGAAGCGGAGACATCGCGCTGAGCACCGCGCGACGTTCGCCGCTGGCGGCGAGGCGCGTCGTCTCGAGCCTCGTGCTGCCGCGCCCGGCGAGCAGCCGATCGATGGCGGCACGATGCTCCTCGAGCCGCTCGAGCGGGATCACGCTCTCGACCGACTGCCCGAGCGCCTGGTCGGCCGATCGGCCGAAGATCCGTTCGGCGGCCGGGTTCCAGCTGGTGAATCGGCCCTCGAGATCGAAGGAGAGGATGGCCTCCTCCGAGTGGTCGACGATCGATGCGAGCCTCGCGACCTCGCGGGCCGCGCGGCGGCGGTCGGTGATGTCGGCGATGAAGGCGTGCCAGAGGGCGGCGCGGCGGCCGCGGCGTCCGATGGCGTCGAGTTCGAACCATCGATCCTCGGCGTCGCCATCGGGGCGCGCGCGGAACTCGACGACTCGCCGCGACAGGTCCTTGCGGGGCTCCGAGAGCGCCGCGAGCAGGCCGCGGCGGTCGCGAGGATCGACGAGGGCGAGCAGATCCGAGCCGCCGCGCGTCGCGGCGGCATCGCCAAGAAGCTGCTGCAGGCGCGGGCTGGCGTGGGTGATTCGAACCGAATCGCCGCCATCATCGACGCGCAGTTCGGCGATCGCGCCGGGCAGGGCCGCAGCGATGGCCCGTTCCCGATCGAGGGTCCGGCGGTGCTGCGAGGTCTCGCGGCGAAGCCGGCGGTGCAGCCGCAGCATGTCCAACTGGGCCACCACGAGCGAGGCGAGCGTCGCGAGCGCCTCGAGCTGACCTTCCGTCGGTCTGCGCGGCCTGCGGTCGATGACGCAGAGGCTTCCAAGCGGAAGCTGGTCGGATGTCCGCAGCGGCACGCCCGCGTAGAAGCGGATCCGGGGATCGCCCGTGACCAGCGGGTTCTCGCGGAATCGGGGATCGGACTGCGCATCCTCGACGACGAGCGGAACCTCGCCGAGGATGGTGTGTGCGCAGAACGCCGCATCCCGCGAGGTCTCTCGGCACTCGAGTCCGTGGATCGCCGCGCACCACTGGCGGTTCTCGGCGACCAGGCGGACC
>JBMTTG010000155.1:0-7170 GCA_049449095.1 Phycisphaerales bacterium
CGATCGACGATTCGATCGACGAAGCCCGAGTCGCGCAGGAACTCCGAGGTCTGGAATCCCGGCGGCAGCTCCTGGCGGATCGTCTGCGCGATCACGCGGGGGCCCGCGAAGCCGATGAGCGCCTTGGGCTCGGCGAGGATCACGTCGCCGAGCATCGCGAAGCTCGCCGTCACACCGCCGGTCGTGGGATCGGCGAGCACCGAGATGAAGAGCCCGCCCGCGTCGTCGAATCGGGCGAGCGCCGCGGAGGTCTTCGCCATCTGCATGAGCGAGTAGCCCGACTCCTGCATGCGGGCGCCGCCCGAGCAGCTCACCACCACGAGCGGCCAGTCGCGATTGGTGGCGAGTTCGATGGCCCGGGTGACCTTCTCCCCGATCACCGAGCCCATCGAGCCGCCCATGAACGTGAAGTCCATGCAGGCGAGCACGACCTTGCGGCCCTTGATGAAGGCCGAGCCGGTCTGCACGCCGTCGTTCTGGCCGGTCTTGCGTTGGCTCTCGACGATGCGGTCGCGATACGGCACCAGATCGGTGAACGACAGCGGATCCGCCGGCGCCATGTCCGCATGCAGCGGCTCGAAGGTGCCGGGATCGGCGAGTTGCGCCACCCGCTCCTTCGCGCTCAGGCGGCCGTGATGGCGGCACTTCGGGCAGACCCGGAAGTTCGCCTCGAACGTCTTGCGGAAGATCGTCTCGCCGCAGCCGGGGCAACGGATCCACAGTCCCTCGGGCACGCCCTTCTTGGCGGGCATCGTCTCGACGGTCGGCGTGTCGGAGGCGGTCGCGGTGGGTTCCAAGGGGTCGTTCTCTCGAGGCGGCGGACGATCCCTCGTCGCCGGCGATGCCGAATGGATCCGGTCAGGCTCCGACCGGCCCGGGAGCGGGCACTCCGGATTCCTGCCCGCGAATCGCCGCGATCTCCGCGGCGTAGTCCTTTGAACCGAAGAGCGCCGAAGCGGTGACGAGCACGTCGACCCCGTGGGCTCGGCAGTCGACCGCGGTCGCGGCGGTCACGCCGCCGTCGATCTCGAGTCGTTGATCCGACCGAAGCATCGGTGCGAGGCGACTCGCCTTCGACAGGACCGCGGGGATGAACGCCTGGCCGGAGAAGCCCGGATGGACGCTCATCACCAGAAGCAGGTCCGCGACCTCGACCGCCGAAAGGATCCGGTCGACCGGCGTCTCGGGATTGATCGCGACGCCCACCGACAGCCCGGCCTCGCGGATCTTCGCGGCAAGCGGTGCCGGATCAGGCTCGACCTCGATGTGGAAGGTCAGGTGATCCGCTCCGGCGTCGGCGAAGGGCTGCACGAACTTCGCCGGCTCGGCGACCATGAGATGGACATCGAGGTAGGTCTCGGGGCAGGCCTTGCGGACCGCCGCGCAGATCGCCGGCCCCATCGAGAGATTCGGCACGAAGTGGCCGTCCATGACGTCCACGTGCAGGAGATCGGCGCCCGCGGCGAGCACCGCCTCGCACTCCTCGCCGAGCCTCGCGAAGTCGGCGGAGAGGATCGACGCGGCCACCATCGGCAGCCGCTTCGGATCGGCGAAGAGTTCGCGTGGAGAACGTGGAAGCCGGCTCATGCGGTGGCGTCCGGCGTCGAAGGCGTCGTACCTCGGCGCCGAGATCGGTTCAGCGGGTGATCGAGGATCGGCGAACGGCGCTCGAGCGGTAGTTGTCGAGCACCCGGCGGTACTCGGCCTTCTCGCTCGGCGAGGCGAGCATCCACGCCTGCTGCTGGTTCTCGATCGCCTCCTCGACCTCGCCGTTGGCGAACTGCACCATCGCGACGATCGCGAGGGACTCCGGCCGGTCCGGCGCCGTGGCGAGCATCGCCGCCGAGGCCGCCTGCGCCAGTTCGAGATCGCGGGGCTGAAGCTTCGGGTCGTTGACGAGCGCCTCGGCGAACTCCGCAAGGGTGATGGGATCCGCCGCGTACTGCGTCGCGATCTTGTCGGCGAGATACGCCTTCGCGCCCGCGACGTCCTTCTCGCCGGTGAGCATCAATTCGTAGCGGCGAAGCACCACGCCCGAGAAGACCTTCGGGTCGATCTCGATCACCTTGTCGAAGTGGCCGTACGCCTCGCGGTAGTTCTTCTGCCGCGCCGAACGCTCCGCCGCCGCGAGCACCGGCGCCGCCTTCTTCTCCGCGGCGGGGTCGTACTTGCCGGCGAGCAGCTTGGGGATCGCCCGGTCCATCTCGGGATCGGCGGGGTGGCCGATCCAGGCGATCTTGCCGTCCCGCGAGACGAGGAACGCGCAGGGAATGCCGTCCTTGCCGGCGGCCTTCATCCACGCCTGCGTGGTCTGGTCGTTCTGGTCGACCGCCACCGGGTAGCTCATGCCGCTGCCGCGGCCCTGCACGAAGGGCTTGACGACCTCGGGCTTCTCGTTGCTCACGCCGATCACCACCAGACCCTTGCCGACGTACTTGTCGTGAAGGGAGTCCAAGTGCGGGATCGACTTCTTGCACGGACCGCACCAGGTCGCCCAGAACTCGACCAGATGGACCTTGCCGCTCTCGAGACCGGACACATCGCCCTGGACCCACTCGGCCACGGTGAGCGGCGGGGCCGCGTTGCCGACCTTGAGCGTGGTCTGGGCCTGGGCGGTCGAGCCGGCCACGGCGGCGGCGACGATCGCGAGGGAGGGCAGGACCTGGGTGAACATGGGCGGGTTCCTGACGGGAAACGCGGATCAAAACGACGAGAAAACGAGTGTAGCACCGCCCCACGGCCGGGCGCCGGCCTCGTGAAGCTTCACGACAAACTGCGGCGGCTCACGCCTCGTCGAGGGCATCGAGCGACTCGAAGTGCCGCCCCTCGAGCATCTCGAGGCTCGCGCCGCCGCCGGTCGAGACATGGCTCAGGCGATCGGCGACGCCGAAGGCCTCCACCGCCGCCGCGGTGTCGCCGCCGCCGGCGATGGTGGTGCCGCCGGCCGCGGTCGCCGCGACCACGGCGTCGGCGATGGCTCGGGTGCCGGCGTCGAAGGGCGGCATCTCGAAGACGCCCATCGGCCCGTTCCAGACGAGGGTCTTCGAGACCGCGATCACCTTGGCGAACGCCGCCGCGGTCTTCGGCCCGATGTCGAGCCCCATCCATCCCTCGGGAATGCCGTCCTCGATGGTTCGGGTCGGCGTGCCCGCCTCGAGCGCCTGCCCGCAGACGTGGTCGATCGGAAGCAGGATCCGCTTGCCGAGCGCGTTCGCAAGGACGAGCACTTCCTCGGCCTCGCCCTTCATCGCGGGCTCGACGCGGCTCGATCCCACCTCGACGCCCTTGGCCGAGAGCAGCGTGTACGCCATCGCGCCGCCGATCACGAGCGTGTCGACCTTCTGGAGCAGGTTGCGGATCGCACCGAGCTTGTCGGAGACCTTCGCGCCTCCGAGGATCGCGACGAAGGGACGCCGGGGTTCCGCAATCGCATCCTGCAGATACTGCAGTTCCGCCTCGAGCAGAAAGCCCGCCACCGCGGGTCGAGGCTTCATCGCCATCGGCACCGCGAACATCGAGGCGTCGGTGCGATGGCAGGTCCCGAAGGCGTCGTTGCAGTACGCGTCGCCGAGCGCCGCGAGCTTCGCGGCGAAGCCTCCGTCGCCCTTCTTCTCGCCCTTGTGGAACCGGAGGTTCTCGAGCAGCACCACCTCGCCGTCGGCCATCGCCGCCACGGCCTCGGCGGCCGCGTGATCGACGCAGTCCTCGCTCGGAAAGGCGACGCCTCGCGGCGCCGCGTCGCCGAGAAGTTGCGCAAGCCGCTCGGCAACCGGGCGAAGCGAGAACTCCGCCTCGAAGCCGGTGCCGGCAGGACGCCCGAGATGGCTCATCAGCACCGCGCGGCCGCCTCGCTCGAGGATCGAGCGGATGGTCGGCAGCGCCGCGCGGATGCGGCGATCGTCGGTGATCCTTCCACCGTCGAGCGGCACGTTGAAGTCGACGCGCACGAGCACTCGTCTGCCGGCGACATCGAGATCGGCGATCGAACGCTTGGCCATGGCTGCTGCGGCTCCGCGGGACGAGGCGTTTCGAGCGGGCCGACAGCCCGGTCGAGCAGGAACGGCGATGATACGGATCGCGTTCGCGGCGACGATGGTCCGTCGTCCCGCTCGAGTCTCCACCCGACATGAACGAGCATCACCCCCCCATCCTTCTCGTGCTCGGCACCACCGCGAGCGGCAAGAGCGAACTCTCGCTGCAGCTCGCCGAGCGACTGCCCAGCGGCGGCGAGATCGTCTCCGCCGACTCGATGCAGGTGTGGCGTGGACTCGACATCGGCACCGCGAAGCCCTCGGCCGAGGACCGTGCCCGCACGCCGCATCACCTGATCGATCTCGTCGATCCCCACGACCTCGAGTCGCGCTTCAACGTCGCGGAGTGGCTCGCCGCCGCGGAGTCCACGATCGCCGCGATCGAGACGAGAGGCCGGGTGCCGATCGTCGTGGGCGGCACGCACCTCTACGTGCAGGCGCTCCTCGCAGGGCTCTTCGAGGGTCCCTCCGCGGATCCGGCGTTGCGACGAGCGATCGAGCGTGAGCCCACGGAGTCCCTGCGGGAGGAACTCGTGCGAGTGGATCCGGAATCCGCGGCGCGGATCCACACCGCCGATCGACGCCGCACCCTCCGAGCCGTCGAGGTCTTCCGCGCCACGGGACGTCCGATCTCGCAGTGGCAGGCGCAGTGGGAGTCCGAGGGCACCGCCCTCTCCCGTCGCATCCGAATCGTCGCGATCGATCGTCCGCTCGACGTCGCGAACGCCCGGATCAACCGACGAACGAAGGCGATGATCGAGGCGGGCTGGCTCGAGGAGGTGCGAGGACTCGTCGAGGCGGGACCGCTCCATCGGCAGGCCGCGGAGGCGGTCGGATACCGGCAGCTGGCCGAGGTCCTCGCAGGCCGGATGCGGCTCGCGGACGCCGTCGAGGAGATCAAGATCCGGACTCGCCGGTACGCCAAGCAGCAGCGGACCTGGCTCAAGCGGTTCCGGGCCCGGCCGGGATCGATCCTGGTCGAAGCCGGGGACGCCCCCGCCACGGATCGCCTTCCCGAGATCGTGGCTCGACTCGAGCAGGCCCCGCTGGGCTGACCCCCCCGCGGCTCGCCCGTTGGGGGGCCCAAGAGAGGCGAAAGCCGCCCGCCTCCCGCCGCTCCGAGCGATCGACTGTTGACTTTCTGCGCCGGAACTGGTTCCAATCCCGCCCTTCGCCGGGGGACTCGACCGACCGTTGTGAGGTTCGTCGCCTGCTGGCGGATGCCGTCCGCATCCGCTCGAAGTCGCCGTGTCCCGCCGCCCATCGCACCGCTCTGGCCCCGATTCCTTCCGATCCCTCCTCATGGCGACCCGCAAGAAGACCTCGACCCGCACTCCCGCCCGCACCTCCCGCTCCGGCGGCGAGGACTCGGGCTCGCGCCCTGCCCCCGCCGGCCGTTCCGGTGGAGGCGGACGGCAACTCGTGATCGTCGAGAGCCCCGCGAAGGCGAAGACGATCAACCGCTATCTCGGCCCAGGCTTCGTGGTGCAGGCTTCGGTCGGCCACATCCGGGACCTGCCGGCCAAGGCGGAGAAGGGATCGAAGGCTCCGGTGCCGGGCGTCGATCTCGAGACCTTCGACCCGACCTACGTCGTCTCGCCGGACAAGCAGAAGACCGTCGCAGCGCTCCGCAAGGCCTGCCGCGAGGCGAGCGAGGTCTGGTTCGCGACCGACCTCGACCGCGAGGGCGAGGCGATCGCGTGGCATCTCGCGGAGGTGCTCGGCATCGATCCCCGCACCGCGAAGCGGGTGATCTTCAACGCGATCACCAAGGAGGAGATCAAGCGGGCCTTCGATCATCCGCACGCGATCGATCTCGACAAGGTGAACGCGCAGCAGGCCCGCCGGATCCTCGACCGCATCGTCGGCTACCAGGTCTCGCCGCTGCTCTGGAAGAAGGTGGCGCGAGGCCTGTCCGCGGGGCGGGTGCAGTCGGTCGCGGTGCGTCTCGTCGTCGAACGCGAGCGCGAGATCGCGGAGTTCGTGCCCGACGAGTCGTGGCGGTTCACGGCGCGGCTCGCGTCGCCGGAGAAGTCGCCCTCGCTCGCGGCGCCGTTCGCAGCGCTCCTCGCGAAGGTCGATGATCGGGGTCGCGGCACCTCGGTGAAGGATCGCCTGCAGTGGCTCGCCGAGCGCGCGGCGATCGAGGCGGAACTCGTCGAGCTCGACGGCAAGTCCTTCTCGCTCGCCTGCACGAAGGACTCGATCCGCGATCTGTCCACCGATGCGGCGCGGATCGCCGAGCGGGTGGGCCTGCGCGGCGTGAAGATCGAACGAAGCCCCAACCCCGGCGGCAAGGGCCCCGCCGAGACGAAGGTGCGCCTCGCGGGCGAGCTCGACCCCGCCGCGCGGTACGCCGTCGAGAGCGTCGAGAGCAAGCCGACCTCCGGCCGCACGCCGCCGCCCTTCATCACCTCGACGCTGCAGATGGCCGCCTCGAGCGAGCTCTCCTTCGGCACCGACCGCACCATGCGGATCGCCCAGCAGCTGTATCAGGGCGTCAACGTCGCGGGCGAGGGCGAAGTCGGCCTCATCACCTACATGCGGACGGACTCGACGCACCTCGCCCCCGAGGCGATCGCCGCAGCGCGTTCCTTTATCGACGAGGCGTTCGGCGCGAAGTACCTGCCCGACAAGCCGCGCACCTTCAGCTCGAGCAACAAGGACGCCCAGGAGGCCCACGAGGCGATCCGTCCGACCGACGTGCGCCGCACGCCCGACTCGGTCCGCGGCTCGCTCAGCGAGGAGCAGTTCAAGCTCTACCGCCTGGTCTGGAGCCGCTTCCTCGCCTGCCAGATGAACCCGCCGCAGTACCGCTCGACCACCGTGCGTCTCGCCCGCACCGACGTGCCGGGCGCCGTGCTCAAGGCGACGGGGCGGGTGCTCGTCTTCGACGGCTCGCTGCGGGTCGGCGTCGGGGTCGCGGGCGACGAGCCGGAGCTCCCCGCGCTTCGCGAGGGCGACTCCCTCGCGCCATTCTCGATCGAGCCCGATCAGGTGTTCTCCAGCCCACCGCCCCGCTACAGCGAGGCGTCGCTCGTCAAGAAGCTCGAGGAGGAGGGTATCGGGCGGCCTTCGCCCTACGCGTCGATCATGAAGACGATCGTCGCCCGCGAGTACGTCGAGCTGACGGATCGCC
>JBMTTG010000156.1:0-7091 GCA_049449095.1 Phycisphaerales bacterium
CCGCCCGCGGCCGCCTCACCGTGCGGCGCCCGCAGCGGACCGCTTCCGAGCATGCAACACGGTTGCCCGCGTGGCGACTGCGGAGCGGCCGGAAGGCGCCTGCACAGGCGCCGATTCCCTGTGCAGGCGCGGCCGATGCCTGCTCGGCGGAGCGCTGCCCGGCGTGGGCGTCAACCGGTACCGGGCCGTGGTCGGCCGCAAGTTCCGCAGGACTGCGTCCGGAATCGCCGAAAGCCCCTTCGCTCCAGCCCATGGCCGATCCGCAGTACGACTTCAGACCGATCCTGACCGAACTCGACGGTGCCGCGGCCGACCTGCGGCGATCGCTTCGAGCCGCGATCGAGCACGTGCTGCCTGAGGGCGTCGCGCTCAGCAGCCGATCCTGTGCGGAGGCGCTCGGTCTCGACAAGACCCTCGGCTGGGCGTGCATGCGGCTCGCGATGGTCGCCGACGTCTCCGCCACGCTGGGGTCGCTCCCGGGAAGGCCCGGATGGTCGAAGGTGCTCGTTGGCCTGCGTCGGGCGCGATGCCCGAGCCCGATGATCGAGGCGGCCGAAGCCGCGTTCGACGCGATCTATGAACGGATGACCTCGCGGGGGCTCGACCGCGACACGATCCGGTCGATCGCCGCGGGACGGCTCGACAGTCGCGGTCAGGCCGACAAGGAGGCGGTGCTTCGGCGAAAGCACTACGAGTCGGCCCGCCTGATCTGGGGCGTCTCGCGGGAGGCGTCGGTCTCGGGGTATCTCGTGGCGCCATCGCGCGACGACGTCTCGCAGGTCGATGCGGTCCAGATCGATCTCTCCCACGATCTGCAACGCCATCGGTTGGGGCCGCCGTGGAACGTCTACGCAGCGGTCTACTCCGTGGCGAACGTCGGGCAGGCATCCACGGTGAACCGCGGTGAACCGCTCGATCCGAACTCGGGCTGCCCGCTGATGTCGGAGTTCACCTCGAACGGCGCGTTCGGATCGGAACTGCTCGGCAGCATGTCGGGTCCGCGATGGATCTGCGACTTCGCGGACCGGGCACCGGCGCGGCAGGGACCGCTCGAGGCGGCCTTCGGCGAGGTGTCGCGCCGGATCGGGCCTCGATGGCAGGAGGGCGACGCACCGCCGATTGCGCTGGGCAGGCCGGTGGGCGTTCCGACCGCGATCACGGTCTTCGACGTGATGCTCCACCGCGAGATCGCGCTGGCGACCCAGCCCTTCGCGGCGCTCTACGCCACGATCACCCATGACCCGCATCGACATCAGTGGCCCGATCGCACGCGCCTGCCGATGGCGACCGAGACCGAGGTCGTGGATCGGCCCGCGTTGCCGGATTCCCTGCGAACCCTCTCGGCGAAGTACCGGAAGATGCTCGCCGTGGGCGCGGCGGCACTGGGGGCCGACGTGGGCGACTTCGTGATCCACCGAACCGTGATGCTGCACCAGCCGATCCCGACGACGATGGTCGTGCGGTTCAACCTGGCCGCGCCGCCGAAGCGCTGAGAGCGCCACGATTCGGCGCCGCGTCCCAGCGACTCGCGTCGATCAGATCAGGACTTCCGATCCCGGGTCGATCCGATCGGGAAGCGGTCGCATCGCGAGATCCGCCGCGCAGAGGGCGGTGCGCGGCTCGATCTCGATCTTCGCGGCGGCGTGGCCGTCGGCATGCCGCGCGACCTTCACCCCGCGGGCCTCGAGCCACGAGGCGGCGCGGTCGGACTGGGCCTGGCGGCTCGACTCGGCGGAGTCTTCGCCCGAGGCGTTCTTGATCGGCGCGAACTCCTCGAGCCGCGAGGTCTCCATGACGAGGGCCCGCTTCGCAAGCGGCATCGCGTCGAAGACGAAGGTCTCGAACTTGATCGCGTTGGGTTCCGCCGGCGAGACGACCTTCCCGCTCGCGAGATCGAGATGCGGGACCTTCTTGATCGCCCGGTGGTAGGGCAGCCCGATCGCCGAGCCCTCCTCGGTCAGGCGCGTTGCGAACTCGACCGAGATCGCATGCACCGCGATGTTGCCGGCGCGGAACTTCAGCCGGCCCTGCGGATCGGTCGCCTCGGCGAGTTCGGCCGGGAGGTCGCTGTACTCGACGACCGCGGTGCGCCCTCCGCGCTGGCAGAAGACGCCGACCTTCTCGCCGGCGTGGCGCTTGGGAACCATCTTGCCGGACATCTCGCCCGAACTGCGCGGGTCGGCGGCATGGAAGCCCAGGAAGAGCGGATCGAGGATGCGCACCAGCGGGTTGTCGACCTGGAAGTAGCTGATCTGCTCGATGCCCCGGGCCGCCATCTCCTCGAGGGCACCGCTGCGACGCAGCGCCCGCAGCGAACCGCCGTGGCCGTCGGGGCTCAGGCAGAGCGCCTCGCGCGATTCGAGCAGCACGCGGCCCTCGAAGTCGACCGAAGGCATCGTGCCCTGCACGAGGAAGGAGACCTGTCCGGGCGCGAGCCCGAACCAGTTGTTGTCGCGGAAGAACGCCTGCGTGTCGGCGTCGTTCGCGGGGCTCGTCATCACGTACCACGGGATCGGCTCGCTTGGCGCGAAGCGGTCCTGGGTGGCGAGGATCTGTTCGGCGAAGACCCGGAAGAGCGGCTTGCCCGCGATGACCGTCGCCGGAAACGTGCCCTTGGGGCCGTTCCATCCGAGCCGCGTGCCTTGGCCGCCCGCGACGGTGAACGCCGCGACCTTGCCCTCGCGAAGAAGGTTCTCCCCGGCGGCGCGGCGGTCGAGCGCCGCGGGGTCGGAGGCATCGACGGTCTCGGGTGGAAGCAGTTCGGCCGAGTCGACCCCGGCGTGGCCGTCGCCCGAGGCGAGCCGGGCGAGCAGCGGCAGATCGAGTTCGGCGAGCTGCTCGAGGAGCCGCTCTCGCGCGTCGGCGTCGAGCTGCTCGCACCATCGCACGAGATGCGACTGCCCGGCGGCATCGAGAAGCGGGGCAAGGCCAGCGAGGCGGTCTTCGGTGCCGGTCGAGTGCATGGCGGGTCGCTCGGGAGTCGGAAGGGGAAGCAGGCGGAAGGAGCCGCAAGGCCGCGTCCCTGCGGAGACGATCCTTCGGCAGATGGCCGCCCGCCGGTCCAACCTCCGCGGAGCGGCGCAGGCGAGGCGGCTCAGCTCGCTGGCATCTCGGGTTCGGTCCAGCCCTCGGGACGGTGCCGCACGATCTTGCCGCTCTGCAGATAGATGACCTGCTCGCAGATGTTCGTGCAGTGGTCGGCGATCCGCTCGAGGGCCTTCGCCACCGCGAGCAGGCGGAAGGCGATCGCGACGGGAAGCTCGCCCGCCTCGACCCGGGTCCGCGCGTCTCGGAAGATCTCGCCCCGGAACTGGTCGACGGTGTCGTCGAAGCGGAGGACCTGGGTCGCGAGGTCGACGTTGCCGCCGTCGAGGGAGCGGATCGCGTCGCGGAGCATGCCCACCACGCTGTTGGCCATCACCCGGATGGTGGCCGGCCCGGTCGCTTCGCCCGCGAGGACCGCCTCGGCGACGTTCACCGCGAGGTCGGCGATCCGCTCGAGCTCGTTGTTCACCTTGACGATCGTGAGCACCGAGCGGATCTCGTGCTCGCCGTCGACGCGATGCCGAAGCGCCGCGATGCAGGCCCGTTCGATCTCGACGTCGATGCGATCGATCTCGTCGTCGGCGGCGACCACGCCTTCGGCCTTGGCGCGGTCGGCGTCGAAGTACGCCTCCACCGCGAGCAGCACCACGTCGAGCACGCGGCGGCCTTGGGCGGCGATGTCCTCGCGCAGGCGTTCGAGTCGTTCGGGCACGCTCGCGGAGGGCAGGGGATCGGGCATGGCGGGGATGCTCCCGGCGCCGCGGTGGTCGGGAGATTCGCTCGCGGCTTCGTTCGCGGAATCCCCTCGATCCGACCTGTCGCGCCGTATCGGGGCGAGTATAACCCTCGAGCGATTCGTCCCGGCGGCGAGCGACGCGCGACGGAGCCATGGAAGGTCCACGGCCGCGCGACCGAACGTCGCCGCGATCGGTCGCCCCGCTCGCGATCGCGGATCCCGATGATCGAACTCGGCGTCAACATCGACCACGTGGCGACGGTGCGGCAGGCGCGGCGCACCTGGGAGCCCGATCCCGTGTGGGCCGCGGTCGAGGCGCACCTCGGCGGCGCCGACGGGATCACCGTGCATCTGCGCGAGGATCGCCGGCACATCCAGGACGAGGACGTCCGGCGGCTCTCCGAACTCGTCCACATCAAGCTCAACCTCGAGATGGCCGCGACCGACGCGATGGTCGCGTTCGCCCGGAGCATCCGACCCCAGATGGCGATGCTCGTCCCCGAGGGCCGGCAGGAGGTGACCACGGAGGGCGGACTCGACGTGGCCGGGCAGCTGCCGCGGATGCGGGAGGTGGTCTCGGCGCTCAAGGACGCGGGCATCCTCGCGAGCGCCTTCATCGACGCCGTGCCCGCGCAGGTCGAGGCCGCGGCGAAGGCGGGCTTCTCGGTCTGCGAGATCCACACCGGTCCCTATGCCCACGCCTTCCACGCCGAGGGCCGCGATGTCGATCGCCCGGGGGTGCGGGCGGAGCTCCGCCGGATCGCCGAGGCGGGCGAAGCGATCCGCGCCGCGGGCATGCGCTTCAACGCCGGGCATGCGCTCAACTACTTCAACGTGCAGCCGGTGGCGGCGCTGCCGGGCGTGCGCGAACTCCACATCGGCCACTCGATCGTGAGCCGCGCGGTCTTCGTCGGCATGCGCGGCGCGGTCGCCGAGATGAAGCGGCTCGTGCGGGAGGCTGCGGCGGGCGGTCCGTCGCGCTTCGGTCCCGACGGCCAGGCAGGGGACTCCACGGAGGGACGACCTTGATCGAGACCGGACTTGCCGCAGGCGCCCGATTCGCCGGCGCCTTCACGGCGCTCGCGACGCCCTTCTCCGCCGACGGTGAAAGCGTCGAGCTCGAGATGATCCCGATGCTCCTGCGCCGGCAGGCCGAAGGCGGCGTCGCAGGCGTCGTCCCGGCGGGCACGACCGGCGAGGCGCCGACCCTCCGCGAGCGCGAGTGGCGATCGCTTGTCGAAGCGTGCGTCGCGGCGGCGAGACCGCTCGGCCTCAAGGTGATCGCCGGCGCCGGCAGCAACTCGACCGAGCACGCGGTGCACCTGCATCGGCTTGCGGCGCTGTGCGGCGCCGATGCGTCGCTGCAGGTCGTGCCCTACTACAACCGTCCGTCGCAGGCGGGAATGCTTCGGCACTTCAGCACGATCGCCGAGAGCGCCGACCTGCCGATCGTCCTCTACAACATCCCCGGTCGCTGCGGAGCCGGGCTCGAGCCCGCGACGGTCGCGACGCTTGCGGCGCATCCCAACATCGTCGCCATCAAGGAGGCCTCGGGATCCTGCGACGCGGTGAGCGAGATCCGCCGACGCTGCGGGATCACCGTGCTCGCCGGCGACGACACGCTCACGCTGCCGATGATCGCCGTCGGCGCCGAGGGCGTGGTCAGCGTCGTCTCGAACCTCGTGCCGCATCGGGTGGCGACGCTTGTGAAGGCCGCCTGCGACGGCGATCTCGCCGAGGCGCGGCGGCTGCACGCGGCGCTCTTCCCGCTCTCGAAGGGCCTGCTCTCGCTCGAGGTGAATCCGGTGCCGGTGAAGGCGGCGCTTGCGCAGCTCGGGCTCGATTCGGGCGTGGTGCGGGCGCCGCTCGCCGAGGCCTCCGACGCGACGCGACTGGCGATCGAACCGCTGCTTCGCGAGGCGGGACTGCTCGACCGCGTCGACGTGCGCGAGGCGGCGATCGCATGAGCGACGCCGCGCCGCTTCCCTACAAGGTCGCCGTCCTCTGCTACCTGCGCGATCGCGACGGGCGGGTGCTGCTCCTTCATCGCCGCAAGGCGCCCAATCCGGGCATGTACTCGCCGATCGGCGGCAAGCTCGAGATGGCCCTCGGCGAAGGGCCGCACGAATGCGCGCTGCGGGAGATCCGCGAGGAGGTCGAGCTCGAGCTGCTGCCCGAGGAGATCCGCCTCTGCGGCATGGTCTCGGAGAAGGGCTACGAGGGACACGCGCACTGGCTGATCTTCCTCTTCGAGGTGGTGCGTCCGGTCGATCCCGCGGAGATCCCGCGGATGGAGTTCGACGAGGGCGTGCTCGAATGGGTCGAGGCGTCGCGGGTGAGCGAGATGCCGATTCCGCGCACCGATCGCGAGATCATGTGGCCCGCGGTCGAGAGCCATCGCGGCGGCTTCTTCGCGGTGCACATCGACTGCAACGGGTCCGGGGAGTCGGGCGAGCTGCGCTGGCATCTGCACGAGTCGGTGCCGGCGGAGGCCGGCGGCTCCGAGGCGGGCGCCTGACGCGGCAATCGCTCGGCGTTTTGGCAGCGAAACGCGGCGCGGCGTCGGCACGCTCGATCATGCCGGGCGGGGATACGCTCGCCGGCATGAGCTGGTACCACGAGGACCTGCCGATGAGCGACCCCGTCTTTCGGGCGATCGCCATGGTCAGGCGCCGGCTCATCCGCATCGTGCGGCTTCTCGAGGATGGAGGCGTCCCGTTCGCCGTCTGCGGCGGATGGGCCGTCGCCGGCTGGGTCGCGGAGATCGACGAGGACGCCACGCGCACCACCAAGGATGTCGACGTGCTCCTTCGCCGCGAGGACCTCGAGCGCGCGAACGCCGCGGTTGCGAAGGAGGGCTTCGAGTTCGTGGAAGAGCGCGGCGTGCCGATGTGGCTCGACCCGGAGGATCCTCGCCCCAAGCGGGCGGTGCACCTCGTGTTCGCGAACGAGATCACGCGAGCCGGCGACCCGCTGCCGGCTCCGGACATCGAGCCGAACTTCACGAGCGCGTCGCATCCGTTTCCTCGGGTCGGCTTCGAGGAGATCCTGCGGATGAAGCTCCTCGCGTGGCGGGACCACGATCGGGCGCACCTGCGAGACATGGTGAACGTCGGCCTGCTCAAGCCGGAGATGGTCGAGCGCTTCGAGGGCGTGCTGCGCGAACGGCTTCAGTTCATCTTCGACCATCCCGAGACGAGTCTCGGGTAGCGCGGACGGTCGCGCCTCAGGCGAGCCCGGCGCCGCGGGCCGCCCGATCGGCAAGCGCCGCGGCCGCCGCATCGTCGACGCCTTCGGCGATGAGGCGCAC
>JBMTTG010000157.1:0-7064 GCA_049449095.1 Phycisphaerales bacterium
CCGATTCCGCACGTCCTCGCTTGCTCGGCGGAGTCTTCGGCGGAACGATGGCTCCGTGCGACGACTGACCCTCCTCGAAATCCTCGCGCTGGCCACGGCCCTGCTTGCGGGATCGCCGCCCGCCGCTGCCGACGAGATCTCGATCCTCAACGAGCGCATCGTCGAGGCGTTCGGTCGCCGCGACTACGCGACGGCCGAGCGGCTGATCGTCGAGATCCTCGCGAGGGATCCCGGCGATCCGGAGCATCTCTACAACCTCGCCTGCGCCCGAAGCCTGCAGGGCGACGGCGCGGGCGCGTGTGCGCGGCTCGTCGAGGCGATCGACGCGGGCTTCCGGGACCGGACCTTCGCCGAGGAGGATCCGGATCTCGCCGCGGCGCGGTCGCATCCGGACTTCGCCCGGGTGCGGGAACTGCTCGATCGCGTTGGGGAGGGCGGTGGGCATCTCGCCGCGGAGCGGAGCCTCAAGGGCTGGCTCGATCGGTTCGGCGCGAGCCGCTATCGCGTCGAGACCGATCCGGGACGGTCGCTCGTGATCGCCACCTCGCTCGGCGAGGAGTCCCATCGCGAGATGCTCGAGATGCTCGACGCGCAGGCGGACCACCTCGTCGCCGCGCTGTTCGAGCGGTATCCCGCCACGCCGGTGCTGCTCGTCGTCGCGCGTCCCGAGGACGCCACCGCGTTCTTCTCCGACGAGTCCGTGGCCGGCCTCTACGAGCATCAGCGGCGCCGCCTCGTCACCCGCGACATCGGCGAGAGCCTGCGTCACGAGTTCACCCACCTGCTCCATCACGCCCAGATGGAGCGGCTCAAGCAGCGGCATCCGATCTGGATCCAGGAGGGGCTCGCGAGCCTGTACGAGGCGCACGAGATCGCCGGCGACGGAAGCATCCGGTTCCTCCCCAATTCCAGACACAACGTCGCCTATCGAGCGGCCCGCGCCGGCGTGACGCGTCCTTGGCGCGAACTCGTCGCGATGAGCCCCAAGGCCTTCATGGAGGAGTCGACGAGGCTCTATCCGCAGACCCGCGCCATGTTCGAGTTCATCGCCGCCGAGGCGGGGCTGCCCCGCTTCTGGGCGGCCTACCTGCGGACCTACCCCGAGAGCCCCGACGGCTCCGCGGCCCTGCGGGAGATCTTCGGCGACGACCTCGACGCGATCGAGAAGCGTTGGAAGCGCTGGATCGTCGACCGCGGCCCGATCGACGACGCGGTCCGGGCCGGCGACGCGTCGCTCGGGGTCGAGGGCGAGGATCGCCCCGACGGCGTGCGGGTGGCGAGGGTCCTGCCGCGTTCGGCCGCGAGCCTCGCGGGGATCCGGCGCGGCGATCTCCTCGTGGCCCTCGACGGCTCCGCGATCCGGTCGACGCGCGAACTGCTGCTTGCGATCGCCGCGAAGCGGGTCGGCGAGACGGTGGCGGTCCGGGTGCGTCGAGGAGACCGCACGCTCGACCTGCACGCCACGCTGCAGGCGCTCGCCGGCGTCGGCGGCACCGCGATCGCGCCGCGTCCGAGGCGTTGAGCGAGTCCGCCGCGCCGAGGGGCGGCGCCGGTCACGTCGCCGCACGGATCGTGACGATGGACCTCCGTCGACGATCCACCGGAGAGGACCTAGACTCCTCGAGTCGTCCGCCGCCGTCCGCCGCTCGAGATCTCCCTTGGCCATGCAGCCCTCGCGGCCGCGTCAGTCCAGCCACTCCTCACGGACGTTCTTCCTCCGCGGACTCGCGGTGCTGCTGCCGTCGGTCCTGACGCTGTGGCTGCTCGTCCAGGCGTACCGCTTCATCGACAGCTCGATCGCCGCGCCGATCAACGAGGGCATTCGCCTCGCGATCGTGCAGATCGACCGGCGACGTCCGATCCTGCCCGATCGGTTCGACCCGACGCCTTCGGAGGTCTTCGCGGAGATCGCCGCCACTGCAGCGACGCGTCATCCGCTCGACGAGGCGCAGGCGACGCAGTTCCTCCGCGAGCAGGAGTTCGCCAACTGGTGGCGTTCGACCTGGTACCTCAACCTGGTGGGGCTTGCCGTGGCGGTGGTCGCGGTGTTCCTCGCGGGGAGGCTCGTCGGAGGGTTCCTCGGTCGGCAGATCCACCGCCGGCTCGAGGGCCTGCTCACCTCGGTGCCGGTCGTCAAGCACATCTACCCGCACGTCAAGCAGGTGGTCGACTTCCTCATCTCCGACGAGAAGCCGATCAAGTTCAACCGAGTGGTCGCGATCGAGTACCCCCGCAAGGGCCTCTGGTCGATCGGTCTGGTCACCGGCGAGGGCATGCGGTCGATCCGATCCGCCTCCGGCGAGGCGATCACGGTGTTCATCCCGAGTTCGCCGACCCCCTTCACCGGGTACACCATCACGGTGCCGCGGAACGAAGCGATCGAACTGGACCTCTCGATCGACGAGGCCCTTCGATTCGTCGTCACCGCCGGCGTGCTCGCCCCCACTCGGGAGAGCCCGCCGACCCCCAGCCTCCCACGTCCCACCGAGGAGCCATCCTGATGCAGGTCAACATCACCGGTCGCCATCTGAGCGTCACGCCGCCGATCGAGGAGTACATTCACAAGAAGTCGGAGCGGCTTCCGCGGCACTTCGACCGCGTCCAGCAGATCGACGTCGTGATCGAGAAGCAGCCCAACGACTTCCACGTGGAGATCATCGTGGACGTCGAAGGGCACAAGGACTTCATCGCCAACGGCACCCACGAGGACCTCTACGCGTGCGTCGACCTCACCATCGACCGCGCCGTTCGACAGTTGACCGATTGGAAGGACAAGCTTCGCCGGCACTAAGGCCCGACGAAGCCGAGCAGGAAACCACCGCCCATGCGATTCAGAGAGATCGTCGTCGAAGCCGCCATCGTCCCGAGCCTCGCCTCCGCCAAGCGCGACGAGGCGATCGCCGAACTCGTGGATGCGCTCGTCGCCGCCGGAACCATTCCCGAGGGCGAGCGCGACGCCTTCCTCAAGGCGGTCATCGCCCGCGAGAAGAAGGGCTCGACCGGCTTCGGGCACGGCGTGGCGGTGCCGCACGTCAAGAGCCCGAACGTCGAACGCATCGCGGTGGCGATCGGCATCAGCGCCGAGGGCGTCGAGTTCAACGCGCTCGACCGCAAGCCGGTCCACTCGATCTTCCTGCTGCTCAGCCCCGAGCAGCGGCCCGAGGAGCATCTCGAGGCGATGGAACTGATCTTCGGCCAGCTTCGCCACGAGCGTTTCCGCAGCTTCCTGCGGCAGGCCGGCTCCGTGCCCGACGTGGTGACGCTGCTCGAGGAAGCCGACGCGAGCCGCCCCGTCCGCTGATCCGAGACGCGGTCGCCACTTCGGCCTGCGGCGCCGTTCGCGCCGGCCCGCGCCCACGAAGCCCCTGCTCCGGCTCCGCCGGACGTTCCCCGGAACTTCTCGTGCCCACGATCCGTGTGGCCATCTCGAACCGACTCGGCCTGCACGCCCGGCCTGCGACGGCGTTTGCGCAGGCTGCGGGCCGCTTCAAGGCCGCGGTCAGGGTGCGCCGTGCGGAGACCGACGAGTGGGTCGACGGCAAGAGCATCATGCAGATGCTGATGCTCGCGGCGACCGCCGGCACGATCCTCGAGATCGAGGCCAACGGCGCCGACGGCGACGCGGCGACGAAGGAGCTCAAGGCGCTCGTCGAACGGCACTTCGACGAGGACTGATCGAAGTCGCCGGCTCAGCGCTCGGCGCCGACTTCCCGCTGCATCAGCCCCGCAAGCGCCTCGCGGGGCGCCAGCCCTTCGAAGAGCACCCGTCTGACCGCCTCCGCGATCGGCATCTCGACGCCGTGCGAGGCCGCGAGTCGGCAGATCGCCTTCGACGTCTCGACGCCTTCGACCACGCTCGAGGTCGAGGCGAGATGCTCCTCGAGCGGCATGCCGCGGCCGATCGCCTCGCCGCAGGTGCGGTTGCGGCCTTCCGGGCAGAAGCAGGTGGTCGCAAGATCGCCGACGCCGGCGATGCCCGAGAAGGTCTCCGGCCTCGCTCCGAGGGCTTGTCCGAGCCGCACGATCTCGGCGAGGCCGCGGGCGAGAAGCGCGCTCTTGGCGTTGAAGCCCGCGTCGAGTCCGTCGAGGATGCCGGCGGCGATCGCGATCACGTTCTTGGCGGCGCCCGCGATCTCGACCCCGAGCGGGTCGGGGCTCGTGTAGACCCGCATCCACGGCGCGAGGAAGAGCGACTGCACCTCGGCGGCGAGGGTGGCGTCGTCGCTCGCGGCGACCATCGTCGCGGGCTGCCGTCGGGCGAGTTCCGAGGCGATGGTCGGCCCGGAGAGCACGCAGGTCGCCGCGCCCCCGCGGACCTCCGCGAGGATCTCGCTCGGCCGTTCGAGGGTCGCGGTCTCGATCCCCTTGGAGACGCTCACCGCCGGCACTTCGGTCCGCGGGAATCGCGACCACACGCTTCGCAGGAACTGCACGGGGATCGCACTGACGAACAGTTCGGCCTCGGCGGACGCCGCGGCGGGATCGGGCTCGATCCGGATCCGCTCCGAGAGCCGCAACTCCGGCAGCCGCGGCGATCGCCGTTCGCGGGCCAGGTCACGCAGGCTCTCGGCGAAGGGCCCCCAGAGGATCACCTCGCGGCCCGCCGATGCGAGCTGCTCCGCCAGCACCAGGCCCATCTGCCCGTCGCCGACCACCGCGATCGTTCCGTGCGCCGACATGGGCGCGACTATACGGTCCGCGCCCGCGTGGGACTCGGCGTCGACCGGCCTCCGCGCGAACCTCGCCACGCGCCGGGACGTGCGACCTTCGAGGCTGCGGCGCGAGGTCGGGGGGATCCGACGCCTGCTAGTCTTTCGCCTCCCGAAACGGTCCCGCCCCGCAGGAGTTCCCGCCCGTGTCCGACGCCGCTTCGCTCGAACCCGCCCTGCCCGCGACGCACTCGCACACCGACGGAGCCAGGCTCGGGGGCGATGAAGGCCGCGGCGGCGAACGGCTCGAACGGCAGCTCGTGGTCGCCCTGGGAGGCGGGGTCCTGCTGCTCTGCTCCTGGATCGCGGGCCTGATCGGCTTCGAGCCCTCGGTCGCCCAGATCCCCGCGGCGATCGGCGCGATCATCCTCGTGCTGCCGCTCGCGCGTGGCGCCTGGCAGGAGCTCAAGGCCGGCGCGGCCTCGAGCGACTCGCTCGCCTGCCTCGCGGTGCTCGCGGCGCTCGCCAACAACTACTTCCTCGCCGCGGGCTTCCTCGCGTTCTTCCTCTGGCTCGCCGAACTGATCCTCTCCCGCACCGCGTGGGGGGCGCAGCGGGCGATCCGCGACCTGATCGAACTCACCCCCGACATCGCGCGGATCGTCGGCAGCGACGGCAGCGAGCGGGAGGTTCCGCAGGGCGCGCTGAAGGTGGGTCAGGTCGTCCGGGTGCGCCCGGGCGAGAACCTTCCCGCGGACGGTCGGGTCGTCGTGGGCACCTCGAACATCAACCAGGCCTCGCTCACCGGCGAGGCGGTGCCGGTCGAGGTGCAGCCCGGATCGGAGGTCTACGCGGGCACCACGAACCTGACCGGGCAGATCGATCTCGAGGTGACCGCGGTCGCCGGGCAGACCACGATCGGCAAGGTCGAGCGGCTGATCCGCGAGGCGGAGAGTTCGCGCACCAGGCGTCAGGAGATGATCGAGCGGCTCGCGACCTACTACGTGCCGGTCGTGCTGATGGTGGCCCTTGTGGTCTGGTTCTTCACGAGCCGCAGCACCGATGCCGCGGTCCGCGAGACCGCCGCCGAGCGGGCGATCACCGTGCTCGTCGTGACCTGCCCGGGCGCGCTCCTCATCGCCTACCCGACCGCGATGGTCGCCGCGTTCGCAGCCGCCGCGCGGCTCGGGATCATGATCAAGCAGACCCGCACGCTCGAGGCCGCGTCCGAAGTCGACACGGTCGTGATGGACAAGACCGGCACCATCACCACCGGCAAGTTCGCGGTGAGCCGGCTCGTCCCGGCGGAAGGCATCGAAGGCGCCGCGCTCCTGCAGGCCGCCGCCGACGCCGAGCAGAGTTCGAACCATCCCCTCGCGAAGTCGATCCTCGAGACCGCGCGGCGGGCGAGGATCGAACCTCGCGTCGTCGAGGAGGTGAAGGAGGCCCACGGCCGCGGCGTGAGTGCGAAGGTCGAAGGTGGGCTGGTGCTCGCGGGCCGCGGCTCGTGGATCGCCGAGCTTCATCCCGACACCGCCGCCGCGGTGCGCGACGTCGAGGAGAAGATCGACGGCATGTCGAGCGTGCACGTCTACGAGAACGGCCGCTATCTCGGCGCGGTCGGCCTCGAGGACAAGCTGCGCCGCCACGCCGGCGAGGCGATCTCCTCGCTGCGTCAGCTCGGCGTGCGCAAGGTCAGCATCTTCACCGGCGATCGCCTCTCCGTCGCGATGCGGGTCGGCCAGGCGGTGGGCGTCGACGCGGTCGAGGCGGAGTGCCTTCCCGAGGAGAAGCACGAGCAGCTCCAGCACTTGATTCGCCGCGGCAGCCGCACCCTCGTCGTCGGCGACGGCATCAACGACGGACCGATCCTCGCCTCCGCCGACGTCGGCGTGGCGATGGGGCTGTCGGGCTCGGACATCGCGACCAACTCCGCGGGCGTCGCACTCATGAACGACGACCTGCGGCACGTGCCGTTCCTCATCGAACTGGCTCGCCGCGCCCGCGGTGTGGTCGCCCAGAACATCGCGGCGAGCCTGCTGCTCGCCCTGGTCGGCCTCGCCCTTGCCGCGAGCGGACAGATCCAGATCTGGGTGACGCCCTTCTATCAGGCGGTCGCGTACGTCTTCGTCATCGCGAACAGCCTGCGGCTCGTGCGCTTCGGCGAGGACTTCGCCGGCGCCGAGGAGTACCGCCGTGCCGAGGAGGCCCGCAAGGCCTCGCTGCCGACCCGCGCCGCGAGCCGGCGGCTGGCGACCGGCGGGTGAGGATCGGGCGAGGCGGCCGTGATTCGATCGCGGGTGCTGCGGACGCGGGGCCACGTCACACGGGTGCTGCGGACGCGGGTCACTTCACGCGGTGATCGCTCGCTCCGCTCGGCGGGCGGTCACTTGGACGTGATGGACGGGATGGACG
>JBMTTG010000158.1:0-6967 GCA_049449095.1 Phycisphaerales bacterium
CCCGCTACACTCCCCGGCCCCCGCGCGTGTAGCTCAATTGGATAGAGCATCGGTCTTCGAAGCCGAGGGTTGGGGGTTCGAGCCCCTCCACGCGCGTTCGCATCCCCCCTCCGCCGGGCCGACCGGCGAATCCTCAGCCGGTCCACCGGCCGAGCACGATCGCAAGGTCCGTCCCGTCGACCAGGCCGCTGCCGTCGCAGTCGGCGATCGGCGAGGGACTTCCCCAGAACGCGAGGATGAGCGCGAGGTCGGTCCCGTCGACCCGACCGTTGCCATCGAGGTCCCCCCCGCAGTCGCCCGGCGTCCCTTCCTCGCACGCATCGAGCACGCCGTTGCCATCGGCATCGAGCGAGGGGTCGCGAGCGATCATGCAGTCGTCGAGCCGACCGTCGCCGTCGCAGTCTCCGGCGAGCCCTTCACTCGCGAGACGGATCTCGAAGGGCTGTAGCGGCGGAAGGCACTCGGCCGCTCGGCCCGCGGCGCCCACGGCGGGAAGCATCTCGCCGTTGGGAAGCGGCAGCTCGGGATGATCGAAGGGCGCCGATTCCATCGAGACCCGATCGTCGGTGAGCGACTCGAGGAACGCGACCAGCGCGTCGATCTGGGCTTCGCTCATCCCCAACGCGACCATCTCCGGGGAGAGGTCCTCGATGTTCTGCTCGTGGAAGTCGCCACCTCGGTTGTAGAACTCGACGACCTGTCGCAGCGTCGACATGCCGCCGTGGTGCATGTATGGCCCAGTCAGCGCGACGTTGCGCAGCCCGGGCGTCTTGAACGCCCCGTCGACGGCGGTCGAGACTCCCGGCGGCACGGGCGCCGGATCCTCGACCTCGGGCAGCGCGAGCCCTTGCTGCCGACGCCGAGTCCACGACAGCGGAACGCCGCCCGCCGTCGTCGCGCCGACTCCGAGATCCTCGGCGGTCGGTCTCACCCCGAGGTTGTAGAAGCCCGAGTCGTACGCGCCGTCCGGAGCGACCTCGAGCGTCGCGACATGCCGGTCGTCCAGCAGCAGCGCGTAGCGCCCGAGCGGGAACTCGACGAGTTCGAAGCGCACCCACGTCCCGCAGCCGCCCTCAGCAAGTGCCTGTCGACGGATCTCGATCGCGAGGGCTCCTTCGGACTCCTCGGCGTCGAACCGGACCTGTCGGACCAGATCGCAACCGCCGGGAAGCGGCGGCCACTCGTCGTCGAGCACTTCCTCGCCATCGTCGGGATCGTCGGAACCCCTCTCGAGGAGCACCAGTTCGACATCTCCGGCGAGTTCGAAGTCGAGCGGAAGGATGGACGGGTCCCCGTCCGCGGGATGATCCGCGTAGACGGCGCGGGCGAGATTGGCCCCTGCCATCGAGCGCATCCGTTCGATCCCGTTTGGCGCCGGAATGGGCGGATTCGCGCTCTTCGGAGGCGAGACGACGCCCATCCCGGGCCAGGTCGCGCTGCTGAAGACCGGACTGGAATGGCACTCGATGCAGTTCGCCGCGGGCAGATCCTCGAACTGTCCCGCGTTCACGAAGAGATCGAGGCCCTCGAGCGCGACTTCGTCGAGGTGGCCGCCTCCGTCGACCGGAAACCCGGCTGCCGCGAAGCGGTCGTAGGCCGTCTCTCCCGAGACGAGCGTCGACTCGTAGGCCTGGATGGCGAGCCCGAACAGCAGGGGAAAGTTGGCCTCGATCTGCGGAGGGCCTGCGGGCGTCGGCTCGTGTCGACGCCATCGGGCGCGAAAGGCCTCGACGAACATCGCGCGATAGGTCGTGTCGAGCCCGAGACCATCGTCGGCCACGAGCGGGCCGAGCACCGAATCGGTCGCCGCCACACGCTGCGTGGCGAGCGGCCGCGCGTCGAGCAGGCGGATCGCAAGGTCGCTCCACGACCGTCCCGAGCAACTCATCTCGACGCCATTGAGAACCGGACCGACCGCCTGCGACGCGAGCCCGGCAAAGTCGATCCGCACCGCCACCTGCGAGAACGACTGGCTCGCGGCATCCCACCGCCACACGCGGGCCTCGGGATTGGTCGGCCCCGCGCCGTCCACTCCGTTGAACCACGGATTGGCGCGACCATCCCAGAAGTTGCGGATGTTGTAGACCGCGTTGAGCACGCTCGGCGGATTCCGACCCGTGACCTGCCGCACGTTGGCGATGCCGTCATGGAAGACCGGATCCGGCTGGTCCTCGCACAGTTCGATCGGCGGCTCGCCGACGAGCCGCTGGAAGAACCGTCGAAGCACGCCTTGGCTGCCCGCGATGTCGTCGATGCTGCGGACGACGCCGCCGAAGCGCGACGCCGGATCCGTGAACGCGGTCGTCGGAAAGAAGTCGGCGTCCTTCGAGCCGCCGGGGCCAACGCCTCCGTCGAAGGTGCCGTTGAACCCGGGGTGGACCGTGTTGATGGTCCGGGGATCGACTCCGGCATGCCCATGACAGGTCGCGCAGGCGGTCTGCAGATCGCTTCCGATGGCGACATCCCAGAAGAGCGCCTTGCCCAAGGCAACCGCCCAGTCCTCGTCACGGACGAAGGTGTCGATCTGCGTCGGCTCCGGAACCCACACGGAATCGAGCGCCGGCGGATAGTCCTCCACACCTCCTCGCTGCGCCGACGCGGCCGTCGACACGATCGTCGAGCCGATGAACGCCGGCACCACACGCGATGCGACGAACCGGAGGCGCGCAGACCTCGAGTCGCCGTGAATCCAGCCGGCCATGCATGTTCTCCCTGGCACGCGTGGCTGTCGGAACCCGCTGAACCGACTCGACTCGTCGACGGCGTTCCAGACGTCTCGGCCCTGACTTCCGAGACCTGAAGAATGTCGCCCGCGGCCAGCCGAAAGCAAGACCGTCTTTGCGATTCATTAGGCGGACTCGAGTGCGGCGACGCCCGAGCCGTCACCGATGACACCGCCACCCATCCAGAATCCGATGCGCACGGCGAACAACCCGGTCGCCCCGGGGTTCTCGTTCGTCGGGCACTCGACTCCAGGCGGGTCCGGTCGGTGGTCTACGCCCGGCCGCTCCACCCGCGCAGGAACCTCCAGACGGTGAGCGCCGCGAGCCTCGCCGTGCGCCCGTCCGGATCGTGCGGCGGCGACAACTCGACGAGATCCAGCGACGCGACCCGCGGATCGGCGCCCAGCCGCTCCGCGGCCGCAAGCCACGCGTCGACCGGAAGCCCGGCCGGAGAGGGCGCACTCACGCCCGGCGCGGCACTCGCCTCGACCGCGTCGAGATCGAGCGTCGCCATGATCGATCCGTGTCGCGCGTCGGTCGCGCCGCTCCACGGCGCCAGCGCGGCGAGTGGGTCGGGGCGACCGGCGGCGTCGCGCGGCAGTTCGTCGATGAACACCGCCGTTGCCCCGCGCGAACGCATCCACGCCAGATGCTCCGCCGCCACCGCCGCCGGCTGCAGTCCCGCGACCGAATAGCCGACGCACGCCCCGGACTCGTGTTCGATCGCCTGACGGAACGGCGAACCGCTGTGCCCGCGCAGCACGCCGTCGATCTCGCGAAGCGGACGCACGTCCGGATGCGCATCGAGGTTGGCGATGAAGCAGCGTCGGCCGGCCAGGACGTGGGCGAGGAAGACGGCGTAGGCCGTCTCGTGCCCGCCGCCGAGGACGATCGCGGTGCGTCCGGCCGAGAGATGCGGCGCAAGCACGGCGGCGAGCGCCTGCTGGTCCACCTCGAGTTCGCCGGTCGTGACGAGATCCCCGAGGTCCGCGACGCTCGCGAGCGAGGCCTGCATGCGGCCTCCGTCGCGCGGGTCGGGCGTCATGCGATGCAGCCAGTGCCGGATCGCGGCAGGACCTTGCGCCGCTCCGACGCGGCCTCCGTTCCGCTGCACGCCCTCGTCGACGGGAAACCCGACGATCACCACGCGGGGCTCGCTCGCCCCCGGCGTGGCCCAGAGACCGCCGAGCCGCGGGTCGCCCGGAGCCGAGGGCGGCCGGTCGATCGAGGGTGGCCGGAGTATCGGATCGATGGTCACACGGACCTCGCTGGGGGGTTCGGAGGCGGGCGTCGCGAGGGCGACAGGATACGCGCCGCCGCGAACCGATCTCGCTCGTTCCACCGGTAGCATTCGTCGATTCCGACTCGCCGCCCCGCCTTCTTCGCCACCTCCTTCGAATGCCCGCCCGCCGCGTCAAGGTCCTGCTCATCGACGATCAAGCGCTGATCGGCGAGGCGGTGCGCCGCATGATCGCGACCGATCCATCGATCGACTTCCGCTTCTGCAGCGAGGGGTCGAAGGCGATCGCCGTCGCCCACGAGTTCGAGCCGACCGTCATCCTGCAGGACCTCGTCATGCCCGACGCCGACGGGCTCGAACTGCTCGAGGCGTATCGGCGCGACGAGCGGCTTCGCGACGTTCCGGTGATCGTGCTGAGCGCGAAGGAGGAGGCGTCGACGAAGGCCGATGCGTTCGCCCGCGGCGCAAGCGACTACCTCGTCAAGCTTCCCGATCCGGTCGAACTGCTCGCTCGCCTCCACCACCACTCCGCGGGCTTCGTCGCGGAGCGCGAGCGGCAGCGGGCCTTCGCGGAACTCGCCTCGATGGAGCGACAGGTCCGCGAGAAGAACCAGCGCCTCGACGAGGCGAATCGCCGACTCGCCACGGTCAACGCGGACCTTGCGGAGGACGTCCGCGCGGGGCAGGACCGCCTGCACGCGATCGCGGCGACCGGCGCCGAACTCTCGCGCATCCAGGACCTCGACATCCTGCTCGAGCGGATCCTCGGCGAAGCGGGGCGATTCGCCGAGGCCGCGGCCGGGGCGATCCTCGTCCGGCGCGGCGACACGCTGCTGCTCGAGCATCGCCTCGCAGACGGCGTCGCCACGCACGTGCCGGGCGCCGCGCCGATCGCGATCTCGCTCGACGGCCTCGCCGGACGCGCCGCGATGACCGGCGACGTCGTGCATGCGGAGCGTGCCGAGGGCGAGCAGGCTGTGCACGGCCGCATCGCCGGCCGGCTCGTGGAGGGATTCGAAGCGCTGCCGCTCGAGTCGGCGCTCGCGCTTCCCATGCGGACCGCGACCGCGGAGGTGCTCGGCGTGCTCGTCCTCACGAACGCCTCGCGAGGCTTCTCCGAGGACGATCGCCGTCTGCTCGCCCACTTCGCGAGCCTCGCGACGGTGGCGATGGAGCGCGCGTCGCTCACGCGATCGATGATCCTCCGCATGATCGGCATGGCCGAGCTTCGCGACCCCACCGAGACCGGCGCGCATGTGCAGCGGGTCGCGGGCTACTCGATCGCGATCTTCTCCGAGTGGGCGCGGCGACACGGGCTCGATCCGGCGGAGGCCGAGCGGCAGCGCGACCTTCTGCGGATCGCGGCGATGCTGCACGACGTGGGCAAGGTCGGCATCCCGGATGCGATCCTCAAGAAGCCCGGCAAGCTCGACGACGCCGAGTACGCCCGCATGCAGACCCACACCGTGATCGGCGCGAACCTCTTCAGCGGCTTGCGGACCGAATTCGACGAAGCGGCCCGCGAGGTCGCGCTCTGCCACCACGAGCGCTGGGATGGCGGCGGGTATCCCGGGCCGGGCGATCCCCGCACCCTCGCCGCGGCGCCGCCCGAGGCCCCGGTCCATGCCGGACGCTGCGGCGAGGAGATTCCGCTCTTCGCCCGCATCGTCGGCCTCGCGGACGTCTTCGACGCCCTCTCCTCCAAGCGCAGCTACAAGGAGTCGTGGCCCGAGTCCAAGGTGCTCGACGTGATCCGCGGCGAGTCGGGCCGCCACTTCGACCCCGAGCTCGTCGAGATCCTCCTCGACCGGATCGACGAGCTGCGCGCCGTCCGCGACCGCTTCGGCGAGTGATCTTCCTCGAGAACCCCGTGCGCCATCCAGCCCCGACCGTCCGAGCGTCGCTTCTCCTGATCGCCTCCCTGGTGTCGTGGTCCTGCGCCTCGCCGCCGCCGCGTCCGTCCGCCGACGACGCGGCGCGAGCCGCCGCGTTCGACGAGGACCTCGATCGCTTCGGGCTCGCGGCTCGCGATCTCATCGACGCCGCGACGCTCGCCAATCTCGAGAGTCTCGACGACAAGAGCGCGGAGAAGCGGCTCGCGGCTCGCCGCACCGTCGTCGATCGCCTGAACCGCTCGAGCGGATCCGGCAACTCGATGGTCTCCCTCATCGACCTGTGGTGGAGCGCGGAGATGCTCCTGCAGTCGTCGCGAAGCGGCCAGATCAAGGACCTCTTCGGAAGCGAGGCTCCAGGCATCGAGGAGGCCGCCACGCGAATGTCCGATCAGGTCGAGCAGATGGCGAGGCGCTACCTGCCCAGCGACAAGGTCGATCAGATCAAGGTGAAGGTCGTCGACGCCGCGAAGCAGGAGGAGCTGCTCACCACGCAGATCGAGTCGGTCGCCACCGGCCGCGTCGCCGCGGGAGCCCGCGGCCGCAACGGCGACCCCGCCAACGGCATCGTCAACATGCTGGCCTTGCCGCTCTCGCCCTTCACCGCCGCCAAGAGCGTCGAGACCGGCGTGGCGGAGGTGGTCGTGCAGGCCCAGGACTTCAACCGCCAGTTCCAGCGGCTGCCCGAACAGACCCGCATCCAGGCCGAGCGTCTGCTGCAGGAGTTCTACCTCTCGCCGATCGCCCGCGCCACGGTCGAGAACCTCAACGCCGTCGGCGCCGCGAGCACCTCGCTCGCGAAGACCGCCGAGGCGCTGCCGGTGCAGCTGCGCGAGCAGGCCTCGCAACTGCTCGAGGAGAGTCGGCAGTCGCAGCAGGTGCTCTCGGAGACCGTCGCCAACGCCCGCGCCACGGCGAGCGAGGTGAACGCGGCCATCACCAATCTCGGCGAGCAGCGGACGGGGCTCGAAGCCGCGATCGAGAAGGCCGGCGGCACCGCCGCCGCCTGGGAGAAGACCGTCGTCGCGGTGCAGGGCGTGCTCGCCACCGTGGAACGCATTCAAGGTCCTCCGCCACCGCCGGGCAGCGAACCGAGCGCGCCCTCGTTCTCC
>JBMTTG010000159.1:0-6942 GCA_049449095.1 Phycisphaerales bacterium
GCTCGTGCGGTGCCGAGCCTCGAAGGTCGCCAATTCGCATCGCTGAGAGAGCGCCATGAGGGTTGTCGCGGACGGCGACGGTCCGAGCACCACCATCGCCTCGCGGGTCGATCGCAGGGGGCGAATCGCGTAGTGGTTCGGATCTGCGCGATGCACGAACGTCCCGTAGGTCTCGAACTCGCTGAAGCCGCTTGGCACAAGGTCGCGATCGTCGATCGCGGCCAACACACGCTGCGGCCAAGGGCCAACTTCGCCCGCCGAGATCCGGTCGAGCATCGCGACGACGAGATCCGATCGCATCAGCAGGTGTTCATGGATGAACGAGTGCGGCGCGAAGCCGCCGTGCCCGAACAGGCGTTCGATCGTTCGGAAGTAGGGCTCGTGGCGATCGCCGCGCGGGGCGAGCAGGGGCCGCGGCGGCGAGCCCTCCGAGAAGAGCCGCAGCGGCCGCAGCGGCAGCGTGTCGCCATCCCAGACGAGCCGCCAGGCAGCGCCCGGTTCTGCGGCGGCGGCGAGCTTCAGGAACTGCTGCAGATACCAGCCCGCGCGTCGGGGATCGGCGCCGCGCGAGGCGAGGGTCGCTTCGAGCGACGCGCGATCAGGAACGCCGCGTACCTCGCGTTCATCGCGCACCGTGACGCCGGGCACGCCCGCGATCACCGACCGTAGTGGTGTGACGGCCTCGGGGGCCGCGAGGGCCACGATGTGCGAGACGTTCGTGAGCCCCCGAAGCCCGAGGATCGCCGCATGGGCGACGCCCACCGGGCCCGGGCCGACGCAGACGATCGCTTCGACCGCTGGGGCGGACGGCGGATCCGCTGGCGGCGAAGGTGACCCGCCCTCACCCATCCGAGCGCTCCGGCGCGACCCGCGACAGGGCGATCGCGAGCGCGATGATCGCGCCGGGCGCCTTCGCCTCGACGATGCCGACGAAGCTCGAGACCAGCACCGCCGCGTAGATCGCGAGCATCGCGGCGAGTGCCGCATCGCCGCGTGATCGGCGCCAGAGCCGCGCGGCGAGCAGCCACAACGCGAGCGTCGCCAACGCAAACTGCGGCAGGCCGCCCTCGACCCACGCGCGGGCGTAGGCGTTGTGGGGATGGTTGTTGAAGGCGACCCGGGTCGCGAACTCGCGTAGCGACGGATCATCGCCCGCCGCGTCTTCCGCCCACGCGTCGAGCAGGCTCGGGAAGGCGCCCTTGCCGTGGCCGAGGAGCACCGTGCGCGGGCTCTCGGCAATCAAGTTGCCGCTCGCGACGAGCAGCCCCACGCGATCGCTCGCGAGCGAGAGGACCGCTTCTCGGGAAGACTCGTCGGGCGTGGCGAGCGCGCGGTCCGCGCCGAGCGGGCCATCGGGGCCCAGCAGCAGCGCAACTGCCCGAAGCGGGCCGTCGACAAGACGCGTCGCCGCGGCGGGCGCTGCAAGCCAGACCGACGCGAACGCCGCGGCGAGCACGGCGGCCGCGAGCAGCGATGGGGCGAGCCGACTGGCGCGGCGCGGCCGCAGCGCCACGACCAGCACACCGACGACGAGGTTCGCGAGCACCGAGCGAAGCCCGCTCAGCAGGATGTCGATCGTGGCGATCGCGGGAATCGGCAGCATCGACCAGCGTCCCGCGCCACGGGTTGCGGCGATCGCGGCGAGCGGCACCACCGCCGCGATCTGCAGGTACCAGCCCATCTGCCCGAAGGCCATGAGCCCGCGCACGTCGACGTAGGTTCGGGCGGGGTCGCCGGAGAGCATCGGCCCCATGGCGTAGGCGAGCACCGAGATCGCCTGGATCGCACTGCCCGCGGCAAGCGCGGCGAGCAACGGCCACGCGCGGTGCGCGACCGGCCAGAGCAACAGCGGGGTGAGCAGCGCGCGTTCCGGCCGCGCCTGCCGCGCGATCTCGACCTCGGGCGGCGCCCACGCCAGGGTGACGAGGCTCCAGATCCACCATGCGACGAAGAGCAGCCACACCGGATCGCGAAGCGCCGGGGCGTAGCAGCGCCAGAGTCTCGGAAGCCTCAGCAGCGAGATCGCCGCGAGCAGGCCCCATGCGATCGCCTCGGGGGTGTTGGCGATCGCTTGCAGGAAGCACCACGCCATCGCCGCGGCGATGTGCAGGGCGTGCCCGCGCGGATCATCCCGCTCGGCTTGTTCCAGCAGGTTCCGCGTGCAGGGCGCCGGCATGCGTGGTCCGAAGCGGGGCGGGCTCGACGATGGTGCGGGAAGGCGCCGCGGTCGAGGTTCGCGGCGCGGTGGGCATCGCCCTCGATTCGCGGGCCGCCGCATCGCGCTCGCGGATGAGGAGGTGCTTGACGAGGGATCGCGCCGCGAGCGCCACCGAGACCTCGAGGCCTCGCCAGCCGTCGAAGCATCCGCCCTGCAGGAAGTAGGTCTTGATGAACGCCCACGGACCGTTGAAGAGGAGCTTCGCCGGCGACGTCCGGCTCTCGGGCATCAGCGCCGAGGCGTGGGCGTAGCGGATCGACCGGGCGAGGGCGTCGTCGAAGTCGATCCAGCTCTCATGGCGAAGGAGCCCCGGCAGCCGTGCGGTGCGTCCTCGGCACTCGAGGAGTTCGTGGATGAGGCGGTCCTGCATGCGAGCGCGGCCGCGGCGCACGAGCCGCAGCACGCGATCGGGATGCTCCGCCGCGAGCCAGCCGCCCTTGTACCAGTGGCGCCGGTTGAGCAGGTAGCCGTCGATCGAGGGGTCGTTCTCGCGCACCGCGTCGGCGATCGCGTCGACGAGTTCAGGCGTCGGGATCTCGTCGCTGTCGAGAAGGAGCACCCACGTGGTCGAGTCCGCAAGATCGAGGCCGTGCTGCTTCTGGATCGAGAGGCTTCCGCTCTCCTCGTGGCCGTGCCACGGCTGGTGGATCACCTCGCAGCCGAGGGCCTCGCAGCATTCGACGGTGCCGTCCCCGCTGCCGGAGTCGACCACGATCACCCGCTGTGCGATCGAGCGGATCGCCCGGACGCTGCGCTCGATCGTCCGCATCGAGTCCTTCGTCGTGTAGACGACGGTCAGGTCCGGGGCCGACATCCGTGTCGGGGGGCGGGGCATCGAGGGGGAGGATAGCGGAGCGGTCGCGAGGCACCGTCCACGCGGCGGTCCCCGCTCAGCCGAGGATCTTCCGCACCATGGTGGCGCGGGCTTCGCGGAGCTGATCGTCGTCGAGATCGAGGCCCGCGACGGTCCGCAGGTGCGCCGGCTGCACCATGAGGAAGAGGCGGTTCACCATCTCGAGCTTGACGTCCTCGAGGCGGCCAAGGCATGCCCCGAGGCGCAGCCGGCTCAGGAGCTTCATCGACTCCTCGAGCCCGAGCATGCGGGCCGAACGCAGGATGCCCATCGCGCGGTAGACGCGATCGTCGAGGAGCACGGGGTTCCGCTCGGCGAGCAGCCGCCGCGCCTCGCGCTCGTAGGAGATGACGTCGGGCACGATCCGCTGCGAGAACTCCTCGAGCAGTTCGTCCTCGGAGACCCCGAGCGTGACCTGGTTCGAGATCTGATAGAAGTCGCCCGCGCTTTCGGAGCCTTCGCCGTAGAAGCCCCGCACCGCGAGGTGGAGGTCCTTGGCGGCGCGGCGGACCCGCTCGATCTCGTTGGTGACGCGAAGGCCCGGCAGGTGCATCATCACCGAGAGCCGCAGGCCGCAGCCGACGTTGGTGGGGCAGGCGGTGAGGAAGCCCCAGCGGGCGCTGAAGGCCAGGTCGAGCGACGCTTCGAGATGCTCCTCGACGCCGATCACCCGCGCAAACGCCTCGCCGAGCCGGTATCCAGGGAGCAGCACCTGCACCCGCAGGTGATCCTCCTCGTTGACCATCACGCTGAGGCTCTCGTCGCCCGAGACCGCGACCGCGCGGGGCGACTCGCTCTGCGCGAACTGCCGGCTGATGAGGTGCCGCTCGACGAGGAGTTCGCGCTCGTGCGGCGTCGACTCGCGCATCGGCACCCAGATGAGTCCCGGCGCCAGCGGCTCGGGCAGCGGCGCTCGCCGCACCGCCTCGATCACCTCGTGACGCTGCGGATCGCTGGCCCGCCGCGGGAACGGGAACCCGCTGAGGTTTCGGGCCAGGCGCACGCGGCTCGAGATGACGACGTCGCCGTCGGGAGCGGTGGGGTCGAGCCAGGGGCCGAAGCTGTGGAGCTTCATGATCGGAGAGGTTCGGGGACTGGAAGGCGGGATCGAAGGGCGGTCGACGGGTCGGCGGTCACTCGCCGTGCTCGGGGGCGGCTTCCGCCTCGCCCTCGGCGCCGAGGCCGTGCAGGCGATCGCGGAGCTTCGCGGCTCGCTCGTACTGCTCGGCGGCGACCGCCTCGTCGAGCTCGCGCACGAGCTTCATTCGCAGTTCGCGCAGGTCGATTCGCTCGTCGACCCGCTGGGCCTTGCGGCCCACGTGGTGGGTGCCGCCGGCGTGGGCCCGCTCGATGAGCGGTTCGAGCATCGCCTCGAAGGTCTGGTAGCAGGTCTCGCAGCCGAGGTTCCCGTGCTGACGGAACTGGGCGAGGGTCATGCCGCAGCCGGTGCAGGTCGGCGCGGCGGCGCCGCTGCCCTTGCGGGCGGTGGCGGCGGCCGCGAAGCCGCCGAGCAGCTGGTTGATCGGCTGCGGCTCGGGCACGTATCCCGCCGAGGCCGCGTGGGCTTGGCAGAGATGCACCTCGGACTTCACGCCGTTCTTGATGACGACCTCGTGGACGACCGCAGGCTTGTCGCAGTGATCGCACTTCATGGACGGACTCACTGTAGCGCGACGCCGGCGCCGACGTCCACCGTGAGGGCGTGGCGGATCGCGGCGAGGCGGCGAAGAAGGCCCGGCACCGTGGCGAGATCGAGCATGGTGCTCGCATCGCTCGGGGCCGAGCGGGGCTGGGGATGGCACTCGATGAAGAGGGCATCGACCCCCGCCGCGACGGCGGCGCGGGCGAGCAGCGGAGCCCGCTCCGGTCGCCCCGCGGAACTGGTGCCCTCCGCGCCGGGAAGTTGGGTGGAGTGGGTCACGTCGAAGCAGATCCGGGCGTCCTGCTCGCCGGCGATCGCGAGGAGATCGCCGACGCCCACGAAATCGTTGACGAGGCGGTGGTATCCGAAGAACGTGCCGCGCTCGGTGAGCATCACGCGGTCGCCGCCGCTCTCGCGGACCTTGCGGATCGCCTGCAGCATCTCGGCGGGGGCCATGAACTGACCCTTCTTGATGTTGACTGCGCACCGCGTGGCACCCGCGGCGGCGAGCAGATCGGTCTGGCGGCAGAGGAACGCGGGAATCTGGAGAAGATCGACCGTCTCGGCAGCCGGTGCGGCCTGCGAGGCCTCGTGGATATCGGTGGTGACGGGGATCGCGAGTTCGCGCTTGACCGTCGCGAGCCGACGCAGTCCTTCTTCAAGGCCTGGGCCCCGCGAGGACTTGATCGACGAGCGGTTCGCCTTGTCGAAACTGCCCTTGAAGACGAAGCGGAAGCCGACCTCGGCGCACGCCTCGCGAAGGGTGCGGGCGATCGCGAGGTTCGCCTCGTCCTCTTCAAGAAGGCACGGCCCGGCGATCACGAGGAGCGGGGAGGCCACCGCACCGTCCGAGAGCGCTGGCCGCGGCGCGAACCACTCGTCGAGCCAGGAGTGGGGGCGGGCAGGATGCGTCGAGCCGGTCGAGGGCGGGGCGGATTCGCTCATGCGAAGGGGCTTCTCCGGGAACGAGCGAGTGTACCGGCGGCTGGAACCGGCTCGGAGATCGACGCGTTTTCTCCGATGGCGGCGGCGCGTCCTTCCGCGGCCGCGGCGATCCAAGGCCTTCGCCGGCGCCGAATGTTCCGATCGTGCGGGGCGGCGACGTCGAGCGTGCGGTCGTTGCGGGTCCGTCGGAAAGTCCCGCGGGGATTCCGCCGAAGCAGTGCGGCCGGCATCGCCGGCACCCCGACGCCGGCGAGGCCGACGTCGACGGGGCGTAGGGACAGAGAGAGGTCGAGCCGAGACCGCAGGAGTTGGGCGGCATCGGCCGACAACAGGATGGCGTGAGCAAGCGCCGCAGCGAGCCTTCGCGCGGCGGAGCGGATGAACTCCGCGGAGGTGCCGAGTGTCGCAGATGCCCTTGCAGCCGGAAGCCTTCTCGGAGCAGGTCGCGAAGATCCTCGCGAGGAACCATCCCGATCGGAAGGTGGAGCTCGTCGGGCCGCTCGCGCTGCTCGTCGACGGCCGACCGCTCGGACTCGAGAACCTCCATCGCATGGTGGCGCGGGACCCCGAGCGCGGCGTCGAGATCGTCGAACACTACTTCGACCGGCTCGTGGAGGGCGACGCGATCAGCAACACGCCGATCCCGCTCGCGGTGGCGATGCCGCGGATCATGCCGCGCATCCAGCCGGAAGCGATCTTCGAGAACATGGATCGCCAGCAGGTCGCCCACGTGCCGTTCGTGAACGGGACGGTGGTGGTCTTCGTGCTCGACATGCCGCAGATGACCGTCAGCATCACCACCGAGCAGATGGTGCGCTGGCAGCTGCAGCCGGAGGATCTCGAGCGGATCGCCCGCGAGAACCTCGCGCGGTACAGCCCGGATCTCGACGTGCAGTTCGTGGAGGCGCCCGAAGGCGGACGCGCCGCGATCGTCGCGGAGCAGGACGGCTACGACGCGGCACGGCTGCTGCTCTCGCAGCTGCATCCGAAGCTCGCGCCGAAGATGGGCGGCGACTTCTGGGTGGCGACGCCGGCGCGCGATCGGTTCCTCGCGATCTCCGCGAAGCCAGAGCGGCTCTTCGAGAAGCTGCGGGAGCGTGCGGAGAAGGAGTTCCACCGTCTGCCGTACCCGATCACCACGAACCTGTTCCTGGTGACCCGCGACGGCGTGGCAGGCACGGCGGCGGCGTAGGCGGACACAAGACGCGTTTGCACGACGGCCCAACTCCTCCCCTGAACGCGGAGCAGTCCGGGGGAGGTGCCGAGCGCCGCGAGGCGGAGGGG